>JBGTHH010000658.1:0-4678 GCA_041746275.1 Pirellulaceae bacterium
GGATGAACTGGAGCTGACTTACATTCATCTCCTGTCGATGAACAACTTCCGTCGCGTTCTCGAACGCACCGCCAAGCACCGGGCCGCCACCTAAGGCACGCCCCGATTCCCAGGTAGAACAATCCACTCCCTCGCGTTGACATGGTCGATGCGAGGGAGTTTTGTTTCAGATGCGAGATTTCAAATCCCAGATTTGAAATTTGAAATCTCCGATGTGCCAGCTACCGACTCGACCCGCCGACAAACAGCGCATGAGCTGACCTGCACCCGGCCAGTTTCAAGCCCCGGAGCTCCAAGAAATTACGCCAATTGCTCTTGTTTCCCCGAGCCGTCTCAACTAACGTTTCGCCCCTACGGCTATCTGGCCGTGGGTGCAGGTTCCTGCGTCGAGTCAATTTGCGTTTCTGTCCGAGGAACAAGGACTGGTGGCTGTGGCTGAAACACGCTTCGTGATGAATGGTCCGTCGCGGTTCTTGTCCGTCTGTTTGCTCCTGAGTTTCTCGGCGGGCTGCCGCATGGTGGCCGATGGTCAGAACATTGAGGGAGTCCGCTTGGAACAGCAGGGGCAGCATCACGCCGCTCTCCAGCGGTTTCAGCAAGCGATTACTTCCAATCCCACCAATGCCGATGCCTACTACAATATGGCCGCCACCTATCACCACATCGGCATCGAAGAAAACGACAAACGACAACTGGAACAGGCGGAGACACTCTACAACCAGTGCCTGGACCTGGACGAGAACCACACCGATTGTCGGCGCGGCTTAGCGGTTTTGCTGACCGAAACTAACCGTTCCGATCGAGCTTTCAATCTGATGAAGAACTGGGCGAATTCGCAACCGCAACTCGCCGAGGCCCGGATCGAACTGGCGCGATTGTACGAGGAATCGGGCGATTTCGAGACGGCCAAACTGCATCTCAACAAAGCGATCTTGCTCGAACAGCATAACGCCCGCGCCTGGGCGGCTCTGGGCAACATCCGCGAACAATTGGGTGACCAGGAACAAGCATTGGCGAATTACCAACGTTCCTACAATCTCAACAGCTTCCAACCGGGAGTGGCTCAGCGGATCGCCTCGCTCTCGCGATCCACGATCAGTGGTGGTGACACCTCAGGTGGGGAGACACGTACCGTGACTCGTCCGCTTCCAGGTCAGCGTTACTAACGCCCCCACCCATCTTTTCATCGTTTGAGATACGGTGCCAGGACGCCTTGCACAACCCGGTCTTTCCGGGAACACCGGTCCTGAACTGACCTGACGCACGCCGACTAGATGGCTGGTCCGACGCTGAACAGCCCTCGATCACTTCACGATTTCGGCTATTTCCAAGTCGCGCTGCTCGCGTCTTCGCTCCCCGCGACGCCCCCTCCGGCGTGGCATTTTGCTCCCGTAAGTGACCATCCGATCGGGCTAGTTGTACTCAGTTCGACAACTTCTGAGACTCTTTACTCAACGTCGCAATCAATGTAATCATAAAATTCTACCTACACTTCTTGAATTACGCAGTCTTGGTGGTATGTTGGTTAAGGTTATCAACTCCAGTGAAAGTTTAGCGTTTGTTACAGCTTTCCAGTTATGCATTAGGGGGAACGACTCAGATGAAGTGGTCAAAAGTGAAAGTAGTCGCTGCTAGCGCTGTTGGCGTTGCGGCACTGATGCTCGGCGCATCCGAAGTCCAAGCCGGATGGGGCTCGCACGGTTCCAGTGGCGGATCGTGGGGTTCGAGTGGCGGATCGTACGGCTCCAGCGGTGGTTGGAGCGGCTCCAGTGGTGGATCGTACGGTTCCAGCGGCGGATCGTGGGGATCGTATGGTTCCAGTGGTGGTAGCTCGGGTGGTTACGTGCATCGCCGTCACCACAGTTGGGGAAGCCATGGAAGTCACGGCGGTTTGTTTGCACGTTGGCACCACCGCCTCCACGCACATCACTCCAGCGGCGGCTCCTATGGCAGCCACGGTTCGAGCGGCGGTTTCTATGGAGGCTACGGATCGAGTGGTGGTTCCAGCGGTGGTGGCGTGATCTATTCGTCGCCCGTTCAAAGTGGCAAGGGCTACTCGTCGCCCGTTCAAGACGGTGGCTACATTGTCCCGGATGGCGGCAGCCCCGTGCCCACGCCTCCTCCAGCGCCTGACGCCAGCGAGCAGACCCGTGCCGCGAATGAAGCGACCTTGACGGTGAACGTTCCTGGTGAAGCTCGGGTGTACGTGAATGGCGTGCAGACCAAGAGCATCGGCAGCGAGCGCAGCTATGTCTCGCGTGGACTGCAACCCGGCTACAGCTACACCTATGAGGTGCGTGCTGAAGTCGAGCGCAATGGTCAAGTGGTGCAAGAGACGAAGACCGTCAACCTGCATGCTGGACGCACGGCTCGGGTGTCGTTCGACTTGGCGAGTGCCGAGGCGGCTCCGGAAACCACGCTGACGCTGCATGTGCCAGCCACCGCCAAGGTGTACCTGGCGGGAAATGAAACGACCAGCTCGGGCGAATTGCGTGAGTTCAAGACCGCGAAACTGGCTCCGGGCCAAACGTGGGAGAACTATACCATCCGCGTCGAGTTCGAGCAGGCTGGCCAGATCGTCAGCCGCGAGAAGACGATCACGCTGACTGCGGGCGACAGCCAAGAGTTCAGCTTCGAGAGTGAAGCCAATCAGGTCGCTTCCGTTCGCTAACGGTCGTTACCATCGTTGAAAATCGCATAACCCTCGCGTCGCATCCAAGCGTCGTGAGGGTTTTTTCGTATCCACGATCCGCTCGTAATACTCGGCAAACGCTCGACCTGAAGCGTGCCGATTGCCGATAGCGTCCCAGTGAGCATCTTTCACCGACGGGCACGTGACTGACGATGAGCGATAACGCGACCGAGCCTTCCCCTGGTCCTCTGAGCCCGCGTTGGCGAGCCGCCATCAGTCTCGGTCTGTTGCTTCACGTCTCGGCCATCTTCATTCCCCCGATGATGTTGCAGACCTCGGGTAGCGGGGGCGTGTCGCCGATGGTCGAATTCCTCATGAGCTCGTTCCGACCCTACATCGACCTCACGTTCCTTAATCACGGCTATGCCTTCTTCGCTCCCGATCCGGGTCCCAGCCACTTGATTCGCGCCGAGATCGAATTCGCGGATGGACGACCGGCGCAGCGGGAAACGTTTCCGGATTTGCAACGGCATTGGCCGCGTTTGCTGTATCATCGGCACTTCATGCTCAGCGAGCAGCTTAACTCGCAATTCGCACCTCCCCAGTTGCCTCCCGAGATCACACAAGACCCGGTGCTGGTGGAACGCTGGCAGCAGGCTCGACGCCTGTATGAACTAAAGTGGCGGGCCTTCCGCCATCATCTGCAAGTGAAGCACGACGCCGCCGATGTCACACTCACGCGTGTACGACATCGCATGATCGACGTGGAGGAGGTGCGCTCCCAGCGGAAACGGCTGGATGCCACCGATACCTATTTTGATCTGTCCGAGACGGGCTTCACGGGAGTCGAGCCGTGAACACACTCAAGTCCTGGTTGGTGGGGTGGGTAACTGCTTGGAATCAGTTCTGGTTCACTCCTTCCGAACCGCACACCCTGGCGCTAATCCGCATCTTGGGTGGCGCGATGCTGTTCTACACCCACTTGGTCTGGTCGTTTGATCTGATCAATTTCCTGGGGCCCGATAGCTGGATTCCTAATGAGGTAGTTCGCGAGCTACACAGTGGAACGTATGCCTGGAGTTATCTGTGGTATATCGAATCCCCCACGCTCCTCTGGGCTCAACACTTGCTGGGGCTCGCCGTCCTGGCCATGCTCACGCTGGGACTTTTCACCCGCGTCAATTCCGTCTTGGCGTTCGTATTCACCGTATCGTATTGCCATCGCCTCGAAGGAGCCCTGTTCGGCTTGGATCAGGTCAACGCCATGCTGGCGATGTACTTTATGATCGGGCCGAGCGGCGCGGTCTATTCAATCGATCGTTGGCTCGCGCAGCGAAGGGCAGGGGGGAAGCTGCCGCGTCCTTCGGTTACGACCAGTGGCAACATAGCCATCCGCTTGATGCAGGTTCACATGTGCATCATTTACTTGTTCGGCGGCATCAGCAAGATGCGTGGGGAGATGTGGTGGGATGGTTCCGCCGTCTGGTACGCCATCGCGAATCTGGAATATCAATCGCTCGACGTGACCTGGCTGGTCCACTACCCCTGGCTGATTGCATTGTTGAGCCACGTGACGGTCTTTTGGGAGACCTTCTATTGCTTCCTGGTTTGGCCGCGACTGACGCGACCATTGACCTTGGCCCTCGCAGTTGCCGTTCACGGCGGTATCGCGTTATTCCTGGGAATGATCACGTTCGGTTTAGCGATGATCATTGGGAACGTGGCCTTTGTACCACCACGTTGGGTCGAGTCGGCAGTGACAAGGCTGACCAGCATGCGACAACCTGCCACGGTTCCCGCGCGCCATGTGGCTGGCCCGATACGGAAAAAGCATCCCGTTTGAGCTATCGCTCGGCTGCCGACGCATTCTTGTCTACAGCAGCAACCAATTCTCTTCGGCGGCAAAGGCTTTGTCGGCCTGAGCCGCATAAGTAGCGATGCCGCTCCCTTCCCCTTCACCCGAGCTGCTGGCGACGACGTTCAATGTGTCGCCCACATACATGATCTGGCTGACAGAGATGGGCTGGTTGATCCCGAGCAACAGTG
>JBGTHH010000659.1:0-5119 GCA_041746275.1 Pirellulaceae bacterium
TTACGATCAAGTGACAGAGAATCGCGAGAAGACCGAGTACGACACGCATTACGATACCAATACGATTCACGAGGTGCGGCGCGTCGCCGAGACGCGTTTCCGCCAGGAAGATTTCACTTATCAAGTGCCCTTCCTTGAACCACGGACACACGAGGTGCCCTACACGCTGTATCGCCCGGTGTACGAGACTCGCAGTCGCGACGTCAACTACATCACCTATCTGGCCGTTCCCGAGACACGCACGCGACAGGTGCCGTATACCATTTATCACACGGTGCAGGAGAGCCGCACGCGAACGGTTCCCTACTCCGTGCCGGTGGAAGTTCCTTATACGGTCACCATCAACGTGCCGACCGGTCACTGGGAGAAGCAAATCGAAGAGCGACCCGGCCCTGTCATCCGCAAATGCATTCAAGAGCCAGGTTGCTGGACCTGGGATCCGTGCCGTTGCTGCTGCATCTACGTTCCAGGCGAGAGCCGCATCGTCGAAGTGCAATGCCCTCCGGTTAAGACCTGCAAAAAGGTCTGGGTTCCTCGCATCGAGCAGCGTGTGCAGCAATGCACCAAGACAGTCTACGAAACCCATACGCGGCAAGAGCCGTATACGGTCTGTCGTTCGGTCCCGGAGACACGCACTCAAGAAGTGCAATACACGATCATGCGGCAGATGCCAGTTACCAACACGCGAACGGTTACCTATCAGGTCCAACGGCTCGTCCCCGAGCAGCACACACGAACGATCACTCAGATGACGCAACGGATGGTCACCGAAAACGGGACGCGAACCGTGCCCTACACCGTCTGGAATGAAATTCCCGTCACGCGAACCGAGGTGGTGCCGCGCACGGTGCCACGCACGGTCACTTATACTGTGACTCGCTGCGTCCCCCGTACGGAAACCTATGAAGTGCCTGTGCGAGTTTGCGTCCCCGTGCACAAGGACTCGCCAACTCAAAAAGCACCGGAAGCTAAGTCGCAACCCGCCGAAGCCACTGAACCGGCAGCCACGCCGAACCAAGACACTGCGGAGCACACGGTCTCGCTGGTAGATAGCGAGACACCGAGCATTCCCGTTAGCCCGAATCGCACGACCGGAGCCAGCCAAGCCTTCTCACGAGGTGTCAGCTTATACAATCAAGGCAACTATGCCGCCGCGATCCCCGCCTTCGAGGAAGCTGCCTCGCTTGACCAAAACAAGGCGATCTATGCCTACTATTGGGCGTTGGCGTTACGACAAGGTGGTTTGGATGACCAAGCCAAGGAGGTGGCAGCTCAGGCCGTCGCGCGTGAAAGAGTGTCGCCGATGGCCAATTGGGGTCGCAGCATGGAACGCATCCAGGGCAGCCAGCGCACGTGGCTGGAGCAATTACGTCGCGAAGGACTTGGGAACTAATTAAGGCTGAGCGTTTCGAGAGTCCCGTTCCAACAGGCTCTCGAAACGCCGCGAGGCCTGTTCCCGCAACTGGTCGGCGGTCAGTTCCAGCACCAAGGCGGCCGCGCCGGGCGTCTGCTCGATCAAACAGATGCCTGCGTCCGTTCCCAGGACACTGACCGCCGAAGCGAGACTATCCGCTTCGATTCCCGTCGGCGCGACAACCGTTACGCTGCTGTGTGTGGTCAAGCCGAGTCCCGTGCGGGGATCGAGGAGATGCGAGTACCGCGTGCCAGCGAGTTCAACGTACTGCCAAGCGTCGCCCGAGGTCGCTACCGCCGCATTGGCGACTCGTAAGAATCGCGACGGCGGCGCGGCGGGATCGAGTGGTGCCACTCCAACCCGCCAACCGGCTTGACCCGGCGGTGCATCGCCCGCGACGATATCGCCGCCAGCGTTGATCAGCGCGCGGGAGATTTGCAACTTCCTGAGGGCTAACAAAGCCTGGTCGCCGGCGTAGCCCTTGGCGATGGCCCCCAAATCGAGTCGCATGTGGGGTTGAGTCAGCTCGATGGTCCGACGCTCGGTGTCGAGCTTCAGGTGGGCAAAGCCGACCGCGCGACGAGCCTCGCGCAGCAGGTCTTCATCAGGAAACTCCTTTCGCCGACGCGATCTCCGCCATAACTTGGTCAGCGGCCCGACCGTAACGTCAAATGCTCCATGCGTGCAACGACTGAGCTGATCGGCATGTGAGATCACCGAGAACAGATCTTCGCTAACCTCGACCGGCCTGGTGGTCGGGGACGCCTGTGACAGTCGACTCAACTCGCTTTCGGAGTCGTAATCGCTCATGATCCGGTCCAGTTCCGCGACACGGGCAAAGGCCCGCGCCAAGCCTCGTTCTCCCAATTCTTTGGTATCCGCATACAAAACGATCTCGAACTTGGTTCCCATATGGACTTGGGAGCCCGAGTTTCGTTGCAGCGACTCGTCGGGAGGTGCCGCCAACAAGGCGCAACAGAGTGTCAGGGCGAACATCGCAGGTCTCCTCAACAAAATCGCCCAGGGAAATTGGGCGGGGAACTAAATTGCCATTTCGATAGTCCAAGATCGGATGGCCTCATCAAGAACCATCTCATTGGGTGGTCGTAAAGTCCACAATCACTTTATACCCCCTTGCACGGATGGTAGCGATCGCAATAGCCCAAACGATTCCACCAGTGCGAGGTTTGGCAACTTAGGTAAAAACAACAGGGCGTCCATCCGATTTCTTGCAACACCTTCTTGAGCAACTATAATCGCTAGAATCCCATAGAGTTTATGAGTTTACGCGTTTTTTTGCCTCGCTGAAACCAGTTTTTCCGGCTGACGTGGGCGCGGAGTGCATTTGATTCCCTATGTAACTCCTTCGGTTTCTGGCTGCTGTCTCCAACGACACCTGCAACATTTCTAAGGCTTGGTGTATGTCCATTCGACGTAACCGTGTGTCATCTCCCGTCCCCGAGGGAAGCCGCAAGAAGCGGCGTAACTCGTTACAGCGTCATCAGCAACGCAAAATGCTGTTGGAAACGCTGGAGCGTCGCGAGCTGTTGGCCGTAGGTCCGCAGCTCATTGGGATTCAACCCAATAACGATGCCTTGCTGCGACTGGACCGCACCGACGTGCGCAACGTCGCACCGCAGGAGTTGATTTTCAAGTTCGACGAGAATCAGCGTTTCTCGGCCGACGATCTGCGCAACAACCCGGGACGCATCCAAATCACTCGAAGCGCGGGTGATGGCACGTTTGCGGCGGCCACGGCGACCTCGGACTTGGGGACGAACGGGGCGGTCGTGGTTCGCCTTACCGCCGTCCGATTGGGTAACGATCAGAATGGCATTTCGCTGACACTGACCAAGAGCAACCAGGGTGCTCCCAGTCCGCCGACGATCACCGTCAATGGACAAGCGATCTCGGCGCGACTGAATACCAACCCGTTCAACGAGTCGACGGCCCGCGATCTCGTGAACGCGATCAATTCCAACGTCAACTCCAGCGCCCTCGTGTTCGCGGAGATCATTTCCGGGAACCCCGATCGCATTCTCGCCACGACCACACCCGGCGAACCCCCCATTCCCTCGGTCACGTTGAGTGGGGCCAATGATATCGTCATCAAGCCGGGCTTTATTGGTCCGGGGGCGGCTCCGAACGAGAACGAGATCATTGTCCGTTTCGCCGAGTCGCTGCCCGACGATCTGTATCGCATCGACGTCTTTGGCAAACATCCGCTGCTCGCCTTGCGGAACACCGATCGGGGCGCTACGTACGCGGTCAACGGTCAGATCATCGTGGGCTATGCCACGGGCGATCTGACAGAGGATGGCATCGATAACGGGCAAGACATCGCGCCGATCTTCTTCGAGCTGGACTTAGCTCCGCAGATTCTCGCGGTGGTGCCGCAACCGGTGACGCGCGGGCCCGCGGGCGAGTTGGTCCAGGCGCGGAATCAATTGGTGATCTACTTCAACGACGATGACCTCTTCGCTCCCGACGTCGTGTTCAATGGCCCGACCTTCCGGGATGGCGATACGGTCACGATCAGTAATGGCCTGGGCACGATTGAGGTCTTTGAGTTCGACAGCAATTCGTCACTTGCCAACGCGGGTACGCGAAGAGTGACGTTTGGCGCGACGACCACTCCGAATCAGATGGCCTTGGCCCTCGCGGCGGCAATCAACAACACGCCCGGTTTTGGTATCACCGCTTCGGCGACCGCGGGTCGCGTGACGCTAACGGGCAACGCCGTGGCCACGCTCAGCGCGGGGATTGTGGGCGTGTCCCGCGGGCTGGATCAGTTCGTCAACAGTGCCGAGAATCCGAACTTCTACAAGCTGTTCTTCACACGCGAGACCGTCGAGAACACGGATGACGATGTATTCGTACCGACATCGGTGCAATACGACCCGGGGACCGATACGGCCGTCTTGACGTTCGCGGCACCTCTGGAGGAATTGGAGCGCGTCCGCAGTTTCACCGTCGACGCCATGACCAACGTCATCACCAGCCCCAGCCATCGGTTAGTCGACGGGGATGTCGTGCGAGTGACCTCGACCAACGCCTTGCCGGGCGGTCTGTTGCCGGGCGTGGACTACTTCGTCGTCAATCGAACACCCGACACGTTTCAACTGGCGGTTCATCTGGACGTCACACCCATCGACATTGCGAATACCGGCACGGGCGAACATCAGTTCCGCAGCGAGATTGGTCCCGGCGTGATGCGCTTGCGGGTGGGTACGGATGAAGCTCAACCCGCGACGCCACTCCGAGTCGGTTTGAATGTGGAAGTCACTTCCGATTTCAATTCGTCCGGAAACGTGATCGTGCGTTTTCGTAGCGACGAGTTCACCGCCGAACAGTTTGGCAGCGCGATTCGCGTGACCGTGACCAAGAGCGATCACGGTGGTCCGAGCAATCCTCGGGTAACCGTCGTCGGAAATCAGGTCTCGGTCGATCTGAACATCAACCCCGGCAACGTGAGCACGGCTCAAGATCTGGTGAACGCGATTAACGCGGATGGTCGTTCCGCCGCGCTGATGTTCGCTTCCATCGACGGTGGCAATGCCGCCGAGCCGATTGCCAACAATGTGCCCAATCACTTTTCGGTGAGACTCGTCGGTTTGGGCTCCAGTTTCGACACCGCGACCGACTTGACGAATCTGTTTGATACGGGACCGGTCATCGATGTGGTCGGCTCGGGCATCGATCTCG
>JBGTHH010000660.1:0-6738 GCA_041746275.1 Pirellulaceae bacterium
GGGCCGCGATTTGATCCATGTCGGCTCGCGTCGTTGGTTCTTGCAGGCGGGTCTCGCCGGACTTGGTGGACTGACACTGCCGCAGTTGTGGCAGCTTCAGGCCCACGCCAGCCAACCCACCGCCAAGAAGAAGTCGGTGATTATGTTTTGGTTGTCGGGTGGTCCGAGCCACATCGATATGTGGGATCCCAAGCCTCAAGCTCCGCAAGAGATTCGCAGCCCCTTCGCCACGATCTCGACCAGCCTGCCGGGAGTTCAGTTCACCGAACACTTGCCGTTGCAAGCGTCGATCGCCCACAAGCTCTCGATCATTCGCTCCGTCGATTGCAGCGCGAGTAATCATACGCCCATCACCATGCAGGCGGGCAATCCGTTGGCCCAGCGCACGAACGACGGTCGCGATGGTCAAGGGTATCCTTCTATAGGTTCGGTGGTGGCTAAGTTTCGCGGACCCAATGATCCCGACATGCCGGCCTTTGTGGGACTCGCTAATTCTTGGGTCGCCGATGTTTGGGAATCGGGCGACATGGGCAGCCAATTCGCACCGGTCAAAGGTCAGGAGTTGGCTGGGAAGTTTGCCCTGCCCACTGGCATCAGTGTTCCGCAACTAGCCGACCGCCAGCAATTGCGCGGCGAATTGGATCGCTTTGGCCGAGCCATCGAGCGCGATCGCACTTTGGAGCAAGTGGATCAATACACGCGACAAGCGTATGAAATGGTCTTGTCGGGAAAAGTGCAGCAAGCCTTTGATATCAACGCGGAATCGAGTGCGACCCGTGACGCCTACGGCCACGAAAGCGTCGGACAAAAAGCCCTGCTGGCGCGGCGCTTGGTCGAGAGCGGTGTGAGCTATGTCCTGGTGAGCGGGGCCTGGGGTTACTTCGATCACCATGGCGACAACGTGCAATGGGGCGGCATCGAGAAAGGTCTCAAACCACTGCTGCCTCGTGTCGATCGCGCGTTGTTCGCACTGATTAACGATCTGGAGCAGCGCGGTCTGCTGGATGATACGTTGGTCATGATGTTGGGCGAATTCGGTCGGTCTCCCGTGATCAATAAAGAAGCGGGCCGCGATCACTGGACCAATGTGATGTCGATGGTGATGGCGGGAGGCGGATTGCGACACGGTCAAGTTGTTGGCTCGACCGACTCCCGCGGTGGAGCCATCGGCAGCAGTATCGTCCGACCACAAGATCTGGCTGCCACGACCTTCCGGCATCTGGGGATCGATCTGGGCAGCCATTGGACCAATTCGCGTGGCCGGCCCATGCCGATTGTCGTGGAAGGCGGCCGGCCCATCCCCGAGTTGTTCGGCTAGCCACGCGCTGCGGGAAAGCTTACTTGGGCGACGACGATTCAAGCCTTCCTGGCGAAAAAAGGACGGTTTCTCGACACGCGGCTGTTGACTTGTCATAATGCGGCCTGCCGCTGGACTTTGGACTCACTGGTTTCTCTCTCCCGCATGTCGAAGTGAGGTTGTTATGTACCGCTGGATCTCAGGTTGCCTGTTGGTCGTGGCTGTGTTTGCCGCTCAAGGTTGTGGCGGAGGAGGAGCTTCTGACTCGACCACCGTCGCCGATAACAGTGGCAGTAG
The DNA here is from genome assembly GCA_041746275.1 of Pirellulaceae bacterium. GTDB lineage: Bacteria > Planctomycetota > Planctomycetia > Pirellulales > Pirellulaceae. The sequence continues at coordinate 1,595 of JBGTHH010000660.1, forward strand.
CGGGTCCATGCCGACGAGTCCCACCATGATGTCGCCTCCGGGCGCTGGAGGAGACGCGACCTCCGAGATGGGCGCGATGGGAATGGGACCTGGAACCGGAGCGGGCAGCATGCCCGGTATGGAAGGCACCTACGGAGCGGCGGAAGATGGTATGTCAGCATACGGTGCCGGGGCCGCCAGCAGTGGCCCCACCGACGCGGCGATGGACCCAGCGATGATGGCTGCCGCCTACGCAGCCGGTGAAGACGGTGCCTATGCGGGTGCCGTTCCCACGGGCGACGCCGCGACGATGACGATGCCGGCCGAAGGCTATCCCGGTGCCATTGGCGAATCAGGCCCCACGGATGCGGCCATGATCGAATATGGGGGCGTGGGACCCGACGGCGCGACAGGCTATCCCGGCGGAGCGGGAGTGTCGGAAGAACCCACTCCCACAACGTTTGATGGCTTGTCAAAACTCGCCTTCCGTCAGGGACGCGATCGCGATGCAATCCATTATCTCTACGCTCACTCGCTCACCACGGAGGAAGGTGCCTCCACCGTCTTGCCTGCGATTCGTTGGGTGCCCGCGCTCAAACGACCCGCCCTGGCGGTACGCTGGGGTGTGGGATTCGTGGTCTCGGCTCCGCGAAATTTCGCAGGTGATCCCAAACCGATCGGTTCGACGCAAACATTACCCACGCGCGGCCAACCGCGAGGTGGCGAAGGCGGCGGTTTCGGTGCGGCATCTGGTGGTATGGAAGGTGGCATGACAAGCGGTTCTTCCTCTGGTGAGAACGCCTTGTTGGCCAAGGGTGCGGGTGAATTGGGAACGAAGCTTGCCGAAGCTTACACCGAACGCGTGGAACGAGGTGACTATGGCCAACCAATCCAGGAAGCCATGGAGGAGCGGAACGGAGGCGGGGGTGCGAATCGCGGTGGTGGTTCAGGATACGCGGGCATGGCCGGTGGTGCCGCTGGCATGATGGGCGGAATGGAAGGCATGGCGGGTGGTGTGGCCGATGGAGTCGCCGCCGCGTTGTCGGGATCGAGTGTAACGCAGATCTTGCCCGGGCTGTCCATGCTAGGCATTGGCACGCAGAAAGAGTTGGTCCAACGCGCGCGCGATCAGGAGATCGATGCCCTGGTCGTTCTGGATGTCACCCTTCGCGTCAGTCCAACCGGTTTAGTCACCAACGAGACCTCCATCTCGCTCTATGAAACGGCGACCCAGAAGAAGCTGCACGGAACGAAAAAGTTCAACAACATCAAAGTCCAGACGGATCGACAGGAAGGGAAGGATGATGGTGTAGACAAGGAATTGGATCGGCTGTTCGAGGCCGTCGATAGTGGCCTTAAGATGGTGGATCTGCCGACTGCACTGAACACCGAAATCGTCGCGCGCCGTCTGGCCGATCAGGTCTCGAAGAAGAGCGACAATCCGCTACCGATTCTCGTGGAAGCTCAGATGTTTCAACGTAAGGGGTTACTCGACGAGGCGGCCCTGTTCCGAGCCTATGAGGAGATCCTCGGTGTTGATTTCGGAAGACTGCTGGCCACCGGGACGGAAGAGGAAAAGAAACGCGTCCTCGAACAGTGGCTGCCAAAGACGTAACCCAAAACGTTCTTCAAACCGATCCTGGCTCCGCTACTAAACTAAATCGTGCTCGTGCTCAGCGAAGCGGGCACTTCGATGACGAGCACGAGTACCGCCGCAAGCGGCTGAGCACGAGCACGATCGTCTGTCTACAGTAGGAATCGCTTGCCGTCGCTGCTTATGGCGCGGCGGGGACGAACAGGGCCTTCGCTTGGGCGTTATCCCAGACCAACAGTGACTTGTGGCTGCCCGCCGCTAGAAGCTTGCCGTCAGCCGAAAGAGCGACGCTCCATGCCGTGCTGGGGAAGTCGGCCAGTTTGGTTGATTGCTTGTCGGACAGTTCCTTCAAACTAGCGGATGCGTCCGCCAGAGCCTTGGTCGCGCCGTCCTTGGTTTGTTGAGCCTGAGTCAGCTTGGTGGCAAGCTCTGCCGCCAGTTTGTCCGCGGCTTCCTTTTCCTTGGCGGCATCGGCCGTCGGACCAGCTTTCAGTTTGGTCACCAACTCGGTGAACTCCTTGTCGCTCTCCAGCGTCTTGGCTTGTTCCTCCGCGGCTTTTTGAGCTTCGTCAGATGCCCTTTTGGCACCTTCCACGTCCACTTTCACGAAGCCGTTCGCCTTAAACTTTTCGGCGGCCTCTTGAGCTTGGGTCAACACGTCCGCGGCCGTGCGTGCTTGAACAACCGCCGCCAGGACTGCTGCTTTCTTCTTCGCAGGTTCAATCTTCGGTTCCGATTCCGCGATGGCGTCGTCGGCTTGTTGAAGCTGGTCTTTGCTTTCCTTGACTTTGGCCAGAGCCTGCTCGATCGGAGCAGCACCGGCCAGGGCTTGCTCGACATTCCAGGTCCGCAGCGTACGATCCAAGCTGCTGGTGACCAGACTCTTGCCATCGGCCGCAAACACAACGTCGCTGATCCAATCGGTGTGTCCCGGCAGCGAAGCGCGGAGCTTGCCATTGGGTTCCCATAAACGCAGACGACGATCCGCGCCACCGGTTGCAATCAAATCGCCGCCAAACGCCACGCACCAGACCGCGTCCTCGTGACCTTCGAGCTTGGCGTTCTCTTTGCCGCTTTGCCAGTCCCACAACTTGACGGTCTTGTCGGTGCTGGTGGTGGCCAGAACATTGCCGTCAGGGGAAAACGCGACTTGGTAAATGGAAGCCTCATGGGCCTTCAGTTCCTTGACCTCCGTGGGTCCGGCCAACTCCCAGATCACAGCCGTCCCATCCTCACCCGCCGTGGCGAAATGAGTGCCGCTGGGGTTGAACGCCACACTCCGACACCAGCCCTTGTGTTTCTCCAAAGTGGCCGTGGACTTCTTCTCGGGCACATTCCAGACAATCACCTTGCCATCGTAGCCGCTGCTCACCAGCGTATTACCATCGGGCGAGAAGGCCACCGACCAGACATTGCTGGTGTGCCCTTCCAAGGCCGCGATCAGGTTGCCATTGCTGGTGTCCCACAGCAAGACGTCGCCCGGTCGGTACTGCAAGCTTTGGCCACCTGCCGTGGCGAGGATGTTGCCGCCTGGCGCGAACGCGACCGAGGTCACCCATCGATCGTGTTTGGCCACATTGGGTACGTCGTCCGCCGTCACGGTGATGGGCACGGCGAGGAGAAGCAAAAACACTATAGCCAGCGCCCGCGCGGTGCGAATCATCGAAATCTCCTTGTTATATCTCGTGCAATAGACCTGTCGTAACATGCCGCCGACAACAAATCGGTCCTGCCGATTATAGCACGCGAAAGTTAGCGATGTCGCCAGAACCCCCTAAACTGGCTCGCAGCGTCATTTTCGTGTCGTAATGGACGTGTCAAGGCATGAGGCAGGTTTTCGTCCCCTCGTGACCGTGGGGTGCGAATGTCGGCCGTGCAGTTGGCCCGCGCGAAAGGCTACGGCCATGGCGGACGGTAAGGTCGCCTCCGCGAGCAGTAACTCCGCTCGATGCTCGGCCACTTGGGCGGTCATTTCCTGCTTCCAGGCGACGGCCTCGGCGCGGCGGCCCTCGGCACTCGCCTTTGCAATGCGCATGTCGGCGGCGGCCTGATCGGTCTGCAAGCGGGCACCGATGTTCTCACCCACATCAATATCCACGATGTCGATCGAGACAATTTCAAAAGCCGTGTTCGCGTCCAAGCCGCGATCCAACAAACTCTTGGAGATGCGATCGGGCAGGGCCATCACCTCCATGTGCGTGGCGGACGAACCGATCGTCGAAATGATTCCCTGACCCACGCGGGCAATGATCGTCTCCTCGGTGGCGCCACCGATTAGCTGATCCAAATTCGTACGCACCGTCACGCGTGCGCGAACCCGCAACTCAACACCGTTCTGAGCCACGGCACTGAGCGTTGTCTGGCCGTCATGCTGCCTGCCGGGACAGTCGATGACCTTGGGAAAAACGCTGGTCCGCACCGCTTCCAGCACATCGCGTCCCGCCAGGTCCAGCGCCGTGGCGCGATCAAAGTCCAACTTCATCCCCGCCCGGTGTGCGGCGATAACGGCCAGCAGGACCAGCATGACATCGCCTCCCGCCAGGAAATGGGCTTCTAAACGCGCGGTGCTCATGCCGAGTTGTCGGTCGATGTCCAGCCCGGCCTGCCTGGCCATGATCTGGGCGGTGACAATCAGACGCGGGTTGACTTGTCGAAAACTCATGCCGATCAAATTGGTCAAGCTCACATCCGCATCCGACATGTAGGCTTGCAACCACAAGGCACCATAGTACGCCGCTAGCGCCATCAACAGCAACGCGCACAGCGACAACACCACGATCCCGCCGATCACCGCGGTGGAACCCAATTCAGCACCCAGGAGAAGCATCATGGTTTCCAGGACCTTTGTTCATGATTTCCATCACGAACTATTTCTCTCGCTGAGCAAGGAGACTTCGCCTCGATTTGCGAGATGATGCCGAGGCAATTGGGTGGTTGGTTGGTCCGTTGATGGCGTCGACGCGGCGATGAGCAGACGGATTTGCTCCAGCGCCTCGGCCATTGTCGCCACGACGACGGCATCGTGACCAATGCGTGCTGTGGCTTTGTCCAAGTCGCCAAGCGTGTCCCACAAACCCACGATCAACTTCACGTGGGGAAGTCGACCACGGATCTGTTTACAAAGATAACGCGCATGCATCACCGCGGCGGGAGGCGTGGCGCAGACACAAATCACGTCCGCCCTATGCACTTCGACCCAATCCACCATCTCGCTGGCCAGTGACGTAACCGAGACGGCCTGCACGCGACTGCCCGTCGTCTCCAAGACTTGCGCGAGCATCAAGGCGGTAAGTTCGTCCGACTCGGTGCGCGCGGGCAAACAAAGGATCTCTAGCGGTGATGTCCTGACCTCCGCGACGTGGAGAGTGATTTCATCCACGTCAATCGAGTCGATGGCGATCACGGTCGCGGGAAGGGCTTGCGGTCGGTCACCGCAGTCTTGAATCATCTCCCTCAAGCACCGCATGATGAACTTGTATTTCCCTTCGTAAAGCTCGTCGAGTTGCCAATGCTTTTCGGTTAACGCGAGCGCGGGGACGAGCACCGAGTCGTAGACTTCCACAAGCGATTC
>JBGTHH010000661.1:0-4325 GCA_041746275.1 Pirellulaceae bacterium
AAAAACAAGGAGTCTTTTGGCTGGAGGCCTTTCCCAAATTGCGAGAAAACGCGGCGGACTTCGCTCAAGTCGATATCGTGATTCCCGATGACGAGAAGTTCTTGCCCGTAGCGTTGATTCTGCATCATCGGGGTGGGACGCAGACGAATTATCAGTTCACGGATCGTGAATCCAACTGGAACGAAGTTCTCGCGAAACTGGCGATCTGGGAACGGGCCTTCTACAACCCGGCGACCCCCTTGGGTTGGAAGCGGGAGAAGGAAACGATCCCCGAGCCGACAGTCCCGTCCTCTTCCGATCGCGCACCTGCACGGCAGGCGCAACAGAATCTTCCAGGGCTTGCCCCACGTTAATCCGCCAACTCGCCGTTTCCTTCACTCGACCTTAACACTCGGCTCGCGATGTCTCATCGGCTGAAGTTTAACGCCGGTAGTGGTCTTAGGTCGGTCGGTTGTCGGCCGCGCCAAAGCAGTATCCCCACCGTGACCTTTTGCACATCACCGATGCTCGGGCTCGGCTGGGTCGGCCTGCTCGTCAGTCTCTGGGGCTGTTCGACGTGGTCGCCGAGCACCATGACCGAACTGCCCCTGCCACGCATGCCCAAAGATAGCGTCGTGTTGGAAACGGCGTTTGTGAACGTACCGCCCGATGCGGATCTGACGAGCTTGTGGCGAGAAGTGGATGAACAGCACCTGACTGCCGAATCGCGTCGGACGCTGGCCGCGAACGGAATCCGCTCGGGGGTCGTGGGCACCCAGATGCCGGAAAAACTGCGGGAGCTGATCGACGCGGCGCGGCCCGAGCTAACCGCGACCAGTGCCGACTCACTAGCCTCCGCCAATGTCACCACGCTCTATCGCCGCTTACAGAATCGAGTGGGAGAGCGCGCCGAGCTCGTGGTGGTGCCCGCGATTCCTGATGGCAAAGTCATCCTCTTCAATGATCAAGGCAGGATTCGCGCCGAGACGTTTCAGGCGGGGCAGGCCCACTTCGCCGTGCGCAGCTACCCGTCTGGAGACGGCTCCGCTCGGGTGGACTTGGTGCCTGAAATCAAACATGGCGACATGAAGCAGCAATGGGTTCCCGGCCACGGCACATTCCTTTATGACGCCCGACGAGAGCAAGCCACTTTCGAGCATTTGCGTCTCGATACGGTGCTCACCCCCGGCCAAACGCTTGTGGTTACCTGCACGGATGATCTGAAGGGTTTGGGCGGTCTGATGTTTTCCCGAACGGGTAGCAGCCTCGCTGCGGATCGGTTGCTGTTGCTCGTGCGACTTTCTCAGACCCAGTACGACGACTTGTTCGCCCCTGAACAGGCCGCGCAACCGCTCTCGACACCGTTGGACTAACCGGCTGAAACACGCTTTACGGGGCATTGCAGGACGGTCGGGCATATCGATAATTGAGCCCATTCATACGCCGGGGTCGAAATCGATTCGGGCAGCTAACGTCGAGCGAGCTCGTCTCGGTCTGGAGACCGGCTCAAAGCACACACGAGGAGCATTCAGAGCATGTCCTTAATTCCCCTGCGAACTCTGTTGGATCATGCCGCCGCGAACGATTACGGCGTGGCGGCTTTCAATGTGAATAACATGGAACAGATCCAGTCGATCATGGAGGCGGCGGATGTCACCGAGTCGCCGGTCATCATTCAAGCCTCACGCGGGGCGCGGGCCTATTCGCAGGACAATTACTTGCGTCACTTGATGCTTGCCGCGGCCGAGCTCTATCCGCATATTCCCATTGTCATGCACCAGGACCACGGCAACAGTGTGGCGACCTGCCTGAGCGCCATCGAGAATGGCTTCACCTCGGTCATGATGGATGGATCGTTGAAAGAGGATGGGAAGACCCCGGCGGATTACGACTACAACGTTCGCGTCACGGCCGAAGTGGTGCGTCTGGCTCATGCCCGCAACGTATCGGTCGAAGGCGAGTTGGGCTGCCTCGGCTCGCTGGAAACCGGCATGGGCGAGAAGGAGGACGGGCATGGCGCGGAGGGCACGCTCTCGCACGATCAGTTGTTAACGGACCCGGAGGAAGCCGAGCGGTTTGTCGCCGATACCGGCTGCGATGCGTTAGCAGTGGCCATCGGCACCAGCCACGGTGCTTACAAATTCACCCGGAAGCCCACCGGCGAGACGTTGGCCATGGATCGCATTATCGAGATCCACAAGCGGCTGCCGAATTGTCACTTGGTGATGCATGGCAGCTCCTCCGTGCCGCAGGAATTACAGGATGTGATCAACAAGTATGGAGGCAACATCCGACAGACTTGGGGCGTTCCCGTCGAGGAAATTCAGCTTGGCATCAAGCATGGCGTGCGGAAGATCAACGTTGATACCGACAATCGGTTGGCGATCACCGGCGCGATCCGCAAGGTGCTCGCGGAAAGTCCAGAGAAGTTTGATCCGCGGGATTACATGAAGCCGGCCCGCGACGCGATGAAACAAGTTTGCATCGATCGGATGGTGGCGTTCGGTCAAGCAGGCAATGCTCGCAAAGTGCCTCAGTCTTAGGAGCTGGACTTCGCCGCTAGTTCCCTCCACATGTCGTTCCTATGAACCCTCGATGTCCAGGAGATGAACCATGGCTACCGGTGGAAAGAACAAAGTTGTGGCGGGCGTTCTCGGAATTGTCCTGGGCGGGCTGGGAATACATCATTTCTATCTCGGTTCGGTCGGTGCCGGATTGGTTTGTTTGGTGGGAAGCTGCTTTTTCGGGCTGGGAGCCCTCTTGGGACTGATCGAGGGCATCCTGCTACTGGTCATGAAAGACGACGAATTTGATGCGCGCTACAATGCCCGCACGCCCGGAACGATGGAATTCGTCTTCATGAAGCCTTAACGCCTATCCGAAAAGGGGTCTGACCCTTTGGAGGCGATTCGATTTCACTAGGTTTTTGCCTCGCCGATGAGGGTCTGACCCCTTTTCGGATAGGCGCTTAACGCGAGCTGCAATCAAGCGGAAAGACGCGTTGTTCCGATCTGGGCCGGATCGTAGAATCCGTGAAAACTCTCGCCACGATTCTTACGTCAAGGATGACGTGCTTATGAGCAGGGAAGCCGCTAGCAGCGCGGTGCCGCTGAGCCGATTTGAACAACTCCGTTTAGCACGTGAAATCATTCGTCACGAGGGTGATGCGCTACTCGCGTTCGCCAATCGCCTGCACGATGAGTTTTGCCAAGCCATCGACCTGCTGCTCGGTTGCACCGGCAGCGTGATAGTTTCGGGCATGGGGAAAGCCGGATTGATTGGTCAAAAGATTACGGCGACGCTTTCGTCCACGGGTACCACAGCGCACTTCTTGCATCCGGCCGAGGCGATCCACGGCGACCTGGGACGATTGAACCCTGAGGATATCGTGCTAGCGCTGTCCTACAGTGGCGAAACGGAGGAGATCGTGCGGCTGCTCTCGCCACTCCATGAGATGTCGGTTCCGATCGTGGCCGTGACGGGAATGCCCGAAAGCACGCTGGCCCGTGCCGCGCGGGTCGTCTTGGATCTGGGCCCGCTTCGCGAAGCGTGTCCCTTGGGTTTGGCACCTACGACCAGCACGACGACCATGTTGGCACTGGGCGATGCGCTGGCGCTGGTGCTGTCGCGATTGCGAGGATTCGAATCCACGGATTTCGCGCGGTTTCATCCGGGAGGTAGCTTGGGACGCAAGCTGGCCAAGGTCGATGACGTGATGCGTCCGCTGGTGGAGTGTCGCGTGGCGTGCGAAGCGCACTCAATCCGCGAGGTGTTTGTCCGCGCGAGCCGCCCGGGACGACGTAGCGGAGCCATCCTCCTCACCGATACAACCGGCAAGCTCACGGGGATCTTTACCGACAGCGATCTCGCGCGTCTCTTGGAGACGAAGCGCGACCACGCGCTCGATGCGCCCATCGCCAGTCTCATGACTCGGCATCCCGCCGCCGTGCTGTCCGGAACGCTGATGCGTCAGGCCGTGGAGATTCTCGGCGAAAGAAAGATCAGCGAATTACCGGTGGTCAACGAGCAAGGAAAGCCGCTGGGTATCGTTGATATTACCGATGTCGTGGGCTTCGCGCCCGTGCTGCCGACCGTTCCGATGGCGGTCCCACCAGGGCAGCGAATCGATTCCGCTCGACAAAAAACTCTCCCCCTTCCGAACCGATCGACAGGTTGATCACGTATATGAAGATCGAAGATCGCTGCAAGTCCATCGAATTGATTCTGTCCGATGTGGATGGCGTGCTGACTGACGGCGGGCTCATCTTCGATAATCAGGGGATCGAGATCAAACGGTTTCACGTCCGCGATGGACAGGGGATCAAGCAGTGGAAGCGAGGCGGTTT
>JBGTHH010000662.1:0-6263 GCA_041746275.1 Pirellulaceae bacterium
CCGGGCCGAGGAATAGTCCACGGGAATGCCGCCGCGTCCCCCGGGTCGCCCGTCAAGCGTGCGATAGCCATGAGGAAAGTGGAGCTTCCAACGCCCCATCCGCAGCGCCTGTAGTTCGGTACCGTAGTACATGAAGTAAGCCTCTTGCGGGCTCCTCGCTCCGGGTTCATCCAGGATCAGCGGCAGGATACTTTGGCCATCAATCTTGTGTGCGGGTAAGCTGCCGCCGATCAGTTCCGCTACCGTGGGCAAGATATCAATCGTCATCGCGGGCTCTCGACAGGTGGTGCCCGCGGGTACATGTCCCGGCCACCACATCACCGTCGAGACTCGGCAGCCACCGTCGAACATCGTCCCTTTTCCCTCGCGCAGCGGTCCAGCGGAACCCGCATGATCGCCGTAGCTCAGCCACGGTCCATTGTCCGACGTGAACATCACCAACGTATCCTGTTCGAGACGATGCTCGCGCAAAGCGTCGAGGATCTGCCCCACGGACCAGTCGACCTCCATCATCACATCGCCAAACAATCCCCGCTCGCTCTGCCCCTTGAACTTGTCGGAGACGTACAACGGGACATGCACCATGCTGTGTGGCAGGTACAGGAAGAACGGCCGCGATTTGTTTTTGGCGATGAACCGCACGGCGCGTTCGGTATATTGCGTCGTGAGCTGTTCTTGATCTTCACCGGTGACTTGTGGGTTGATGATCTCATTCTTGTCGATCAGCGGCAGGTGAGGCCAGCGTTTCAATCGTTCGTCCATCGGCAGATGGGCCACGCCAGGATGAAAGGGCCACATGTCGTTCGAATAGGGCAACCCAAAGTAATCGTCGAAGCCGTGCTGCAGGGGCAGGAACTTTCGGTGGTGTCCCAAATGCCACTTCCCGTAACAAGCGGTCGCGTAGCCTTGCTGTTTACAAATCTCGGCGATCGTGACCTCGTCGTCGTGGATGCCGATGTTGGATTGAGGCCCCAGCGCTCCCAAAATGCCCACGCGGACGTTGTAGCAGCCGGTCAGCAGCCCTGCGCGTGACGCCGAACAGACCGCTTGAGTCACGTAGAAATCGGTGAACACTCGCCCCTCGCGCGCCAGGCGATCCAAGTTGGGAGTCGGATAGCCCATCGCACCGAACGCACCGATATCGGCGTAGCCCATGTCGTCCATGAAGATCAGCACGACATTGGGTGGACGCTCGGCGGCGGACCCCGAGTGGGCACACGTCGCCAGAACTGCCATGCTGAGTTGGAGCGAGACGAGCGTCAGCCACAATCGAACGTTGGCCATCGTGGACTCCCTGGTTGCGAGTGAAGGGGCATCGTGGACAATATCGTTACTGCTCGACGGCCTGTCTAGCCAGGAGATTTGCACCGGTGTCCGAAAGTTTCCGTGTTCGGCTCTTGAAAGAGAGCATGGTGTTTAGCGCCGCGCACTTCATCACGTTCAATGGCAACGTGTGTGAACGATTGCATGGTCATAACTACCGAGTTGAAGTCGAAGTCGGAGGCGAGCTGGACGACAACCAGTATGTGATCGACTTCATCGCCCTGCGCGATTCGCTGCAAGAGATCGTCACCGAGCTCGACCATTACATGCTCCTCCCGACCGAGCACCCGACGATTCAGGTCGCGGCAGGTTCCGAGGAAGTGGAAGTCACCTTCGATGATCGCCGCTGGATCTTTCCGCGCGGAGACTGTGTCCTTCTGCCCGTTCGCAATACGACAGCCGAGCTCTTGGCGCGCTACATTGGCCATCGATTGCTGGAAGCCCTACAGCTTCGCACGGGCGTCGCGCTGGAACGGCTTCAGGTCGCGGTGGACGAGAACGGCGGACAGTGGGGCGTTTGGAACAAGATTTCAAGCTGATGGCACAGGCGACGTACTCATTCCAGGTCCCCCAATCTAAATCCACGTCAAACTTTGTGGAGCCGCGAAGACCATTCACGCTGATTAGTTCAAACGCTAATACTGTTCAAACCCCCTAGTTGACCGACCGACCGTTCGGTTGACTTTTTCTCCCAGGCAAAGCTATACTTGGAGCTATCAGTCCGCTGTACAATTCGTGTCTTACGGAACAGCGCCAAAGTCTTCGTTCAGTCCATTATGAGGAGAGGCGGCATGAACTTACGAGCGAACTCAGCTCGCGTATCGCGAGGTTTTACTCTGGTCGAGTTGTTGGTCGTGATTGCGATCATAGGCATCTTGGTAGCGCTGTTGCTGCCCGCCGTCCAGGCGGCTCGCGAAGCCGCACGCCGCATGCAGTGTTCGAATAACTGCAAGCAAATTGGCTTAGCGATCCACAATTATCACGATACGTTTAAGGCATTGCCGCTGGCTTGGTATCTCGACCAAGTCTCTACCGCCCCGCTGCTCAATGGCGAACCTTGGGGGGTGGGAATTCTCATGTTCATGGAACAGCAGCCGTTGTACGATCAATACAATCATCGCGTGGCCCCTTTGGATCAGACCAGTCCGGCCAATGTAGCGATCATTCAAACGCCGTTGGCGGCGTATGTTTGTCCATCCGCGCCCGGTGGACTGGAACGACGTTACACATTCAATGCCGCTCCGACGCTGCCCGTTACCGCCACGAATATCGCGCCGTCGGATTACATGGTGACGACCGGTGTACGTGGGGCTTTCGCGAATGTCGCCTATAACGGCAATCCGGGTGGAAACCGCGACGGAGCCATGAAGGTACACGGCCCGATGGGAAACAATCAAAGCGGTCGTTTGGCCGATATCATTGACGGCACTTCGAACACCTTCTTGATCGGGGAACGAACCGGCGGTAACAATATCTACAACAAACGAACTGTCGCGCCAGGTTTGGCTCCGTTGGTACCGAGTAACGGCGGTGGCTGGGGCGACGTGTTGAATGGTGAATGCTGGCTAGCGGGAAGCCTGTATACGGGTGCTGCTACGGTGCCTCCGGCCGAAGGTCCGTGCGGAATTAATTGTACAAGCGCGCGGGGTTACGGTTTTCATAGCTTCCATCCCGGTGGCACGCATTTCGTCATGGCGGACGCATCGGTGCAGTTTATGAACGAAACGGCAAATGCCTTATCGATCGCAGGCCGCATCACCAGTCAAAAAGGTGAATTGATGCCTGATTAACGGATGGATGCTTTTTTCCCGACGAATGCCGCACTCGATGGTGAGAACGCGGCTCTAGCTGATCCCACGATTTTCCTGGAGTTCATTACCTGATGCATTGGCAAGAAGCCCGACTATGGTTTTGTCTGCTTACTCTCGCTCTCTGCTGTTCCTGCTCGGAGCCTCGGGACTACGGCAAGAAAACGGTTCCGGTGACTGGCGAGGTTTTCGTTGATGGCTCGCCGGCGGCCACCGTCTCCGTGACGTTTCACAACTTACAGGGTACTGATCAACAATTAACCACCGTAACCGCCGCCTACACGAAAGAAGACGGCAAGTTCGCCGCTTCGACTTTTGAAGAGGGCGATGGTGCTCCGGAAGGTGAGTATGCAGTTACATTCTCGTGGGGTGAGTATGATGTGATTTCTCGCTCGATGGGGCCGGATAAGTTAAAGAAAAAATATAGCGACCCAAAGAAATCCGAGTTCAAAATCACTGTGTCGGGCGATAAACCAATCGATATGGGGCGTATCGAGCTTACCACCAAGTGACCAAGATATGAAAATTTAATTCGGCGTTGGTCATCTGATCAACGCCGATTTTTTGCGCCTGGCCATTCAACATCCGTCGGAGCCATTCACTGCCATGATTCGTGTTTTTGTTCTCGGCCTTCTCTTCGTCCCTAGCTTCGGGAATGTTTCCGTCGCACAACGTTCCGATTCGATTGAAGTAATTGAAAGCGAAGTACCCAGCGCGCTCTTTAACTACGTCGCGCGAGAGGAACCACTTTATCAATGGAAGCTGAACGGAAAGCAAACAAATGACGCAGGTTCGGTTTATGACGTCGAGTTGACCTCCCAGCAGTGGCAGGGCATTGTCTGGAAACATGCTCTGATGGTCTTCGAGCCGGCTCAACTCAAACATCCCGAACACGTGTTGCTGTTCGTCACGGGAGGCAGCAATGGCGGGCGTCCGGGACGCGGCGATATCGAGCGTGGCATGGTCCTGGCCAAGCTGTGCGGAGCCCGCGTCGCTACGATTCATCAGGTTCCCAATCAGCCGCTCCTCGACGGGCGCAAAGAAGACGATTTGATTACCGAAACTTGGTTGCGCTATCTCGAAACGGGGGACGAGACTTGGCCTCTGTTGTTCCCCATGGTGAAGAGCGTGGTCAAGGGAATGGATGCCATCGAGGCATTGGCGGATGCGGAATGGAAGACGCCGGTGAAAGGCTTTGTCGTCACGGGTGCGTCGAAACGTGGCTGGACCAGTTGGTTGACACCCGTAGCGGACAAACGAGTGATCGCCACCGCGCCGATCGTGATCGACGTCCTGAACTTCCGCCCGCAAATGAAGCATCAACTGGACGCTTGGGGCCAGTACAGCGAACAGATCATCGACTACACCAGCAAGGGCCTGATTAAGGAAGGCGACGAATTGCCTCGCGACACGCAGTTGCGGCGGATGATGGATCCTTATACATACCGACAGCAGCTCACACTCCCCAAGTTGTTGGTCAACGGCACGAATGACCGCTACTGGGTTGTCGATGCGATGAAGTTGTATTGGGACGACTTGGTGGGCTCGAAGCATGTCCTGCAAGTTCCTAACGCTGGACATAGTCTTGAAGGTGGTCAGTTGTTGGCTTTGTCGACGATCGCCGCGTTCTTTCAACACGCCGCCATCCAGCGTCCGCTTCCGGTTTTAGACTGGTCATACGAGCAGACCGCCGACAACCTGACCGTGGTCGTTAAGACTTCGGTCGAACCAGCCTCGGCTCGACTCTGGAGAGCTCACGCCGATACGCGGGATTTTCGTGATTCCAAGTGGACTTCCGAACCACTCCCTGCTGCCACGAACTCCTACCGTGGTTCCATCGCGCGACCAGAACGGGGGCACGTGGCCTATTACTGCGAGTTGCAATTTGACTTTGATGGACTACCGTATTCCCTGTGTACCGTCGTCCGGACGGAATGACATACGGGTGCTTCGTGGTTGCGCCATCCGGCCTACCGCTGGAGCGATGAAACTGTAGCCACGCTAATCGAGGTTGGTTGATTGGCAATCCCGTAAGCCTGACGACTGTGCCCACGGTAGGGCTGCATTGTGCCACTCATGATCGGAGATTCCATGCGACAACGAATGTTCCCTGGGACATGGTTCCTGGCTGCGATCATGCTGGTTGGTATGGTGCATGGCGTCTTCGGTGCGGAACCGATTCAAGTTGGCGCGGCGCTGCGCGTCATAACGCCTGATCCGTTGTTGCCGGTGACGGGTGGCTTGGGACCCACGAAACCGGCCCGCGACAAACGAGGCGAGCTGACCGCACGGGCGCTGGTCTTACGTCGCGGCGAAACCAGCGTGGCCATGGTAAGTCTCGATTTACTGGGCTTTCCGTCCGTGTTGTGCGATCGCGTCCGCGCCCGTGTTTCGCGCATCCCCGCCGAGCAGATCCTGATTGGCTCGACTCATACGCACAGCGCGCCCGATTGCTACGCGTTTCCCGATGCGCAGGGCGGACATACCGGTGATCTCGCTTACATGGAGCACGTTTGCCAACAGGCGGCTGCGGCGATCAACGCCGCCTACGACGCGTTGCAGCCGGCTCGACTGCGCGTGGCCACTGGCGAGGCCCAGGGGCGCATCGCGTACAACTACTACGCTCCCGATCTCATGGATCGCCGGATGAGCGTGATTCAAGCCGCCGATGTTCAAGGAAAGACGATCGCCACCTTGGTCAACTACGCGGTCCATCCCGAAGTGCTCGGCGCGAACAAAGGCTTGCTCAGTCCCGATCTGATCGGCCCGTTGTGTGACAAGATCGAATCGCAGGTCGGCGGTCTGGCCATGTTTATGAATGGGGCTCAAGGTGGCATGATCACCGCCGATAATCGCGATCTGGATCGACCCAAAGATGCCGTGCGTGGCTACTGGAACGATCTACGAACGTGGGATGAATGCCTGCGGATTGGCCATGCGATGGCGGACGAAGCCCTGAGGATTGTGGGCGGTGCCGACTGGCAAGCGGAGCCGACTCTATTCTGTGGCTCACTCGATGTGCGGTTGCCTGTCGAGAACGACATCCTGTGGAGCATCGTGCTGCGTTCGCCGCTGAGCTACCCACACAATCCCGATCGCAGCGTCACCACACGGATCAATCTCGTCAACCTG
>JBGTHH010000663.1:0-5959 GCA_041746275.1 Pirellulaceae bacterium
GGAGAAGGAATCCCTAATCCAAAGAAGACGTTGAAGGCCCGCACCGGTACGGTCTTGGCGTCCGCTCCCAATGCCGTAGCTACCAGCATCTCTTCGAGCAATGGCAGGCCAATCGTGACGGCTCCCGCTCCCTTGAGCATGGTGCGGCGGCTGATCGTTCGACGGTTCATAACACGTCCTCCACAAGCTCTTTAATCGTGCGATTTGTTCGGGTTTTACCTTGTCCAGCGTAGCCGATCGACCAAGTCTTGACTACTGTCAAATTACTGCCGTTCGCGGCGAGTTTCATCTTGTCTGTTCGAAGTGTTGAAACACCGCGATCGCGAGCTGAACAGGTCGCCTGCTCGCAACACGTGCCCAACAATGTTCACTCCGCTTCCGTGCGTGTCCATTGAACCAAGTCACTCATCACCAGGTTGGTCATCAGGGCTGAATACGTACCCCCTTGCTGTTGCGTTTCACGATGAATCTCGGCCATGAGCGGAGCGTCTTCAGCATCCAACGGGCGTCCCAACGCGAACTGGACGACTTTCCAAGTCAAAGATTCGCTCACGCGGTCGCTGCCAGCCAGCAGGTCCATGAGTTCCGCCGCCGTCTGAAAGGCCACCGGCCGCTCTTGGCCCGGGAACAGGATGTTGCCGTCCTCGCGTAGCTTGTTGCCGTGTTCGTCGAGGTCGTGATGCGCGCCCACTCCGTCCAGCTTCTCCAAGGCGAAAGCCAGTGGCTCGAACTTGGCGTGGCAACCGGTACAACTCGAATTGGCCAGTCGCAACTCGGCGATCGCCCGCTGGGTGCGGCCCGGCTGTGTGGGAATGGGTGTTGTGTCGACGCAGGGAGGCGGATCGCGCACCACGCCGCGCAGTAACTCATGCATGACGAACAGACCGCGTGTGACCATCGAAGCATCATCGCCACCGACGGTCAGCACACTTCCGTGCGTCAGTAACCCACCGCGACTCGGCACCGCCTTCAGGTCGTACCGGACAACCGTATCGTCTGTAGCATTGCCTTGAATGGGCAGGCCGTAGTGTTTCGCCAATCGCGGCGTGGCGAACGTGACCTGTGCATTCAATAATTCGGCGAGTGGTCGTTGTTGCTTCCAGATGATTTCCTCGAAAAATGCCACGGTCTCGTCCCGCATGTCCGTAGCTAGTCGCGCGTCCCACTGGGGAAATCTTTCCGAGCTGGGACGCAGGCTGTCCATTCGATCCAGGTCGAGCCACTCGGAAATGAACTGGCGCGATCGCTCGACGGCACGCTGATCGGCCAACATGCGTTGCACTTGGGCTGCGACACCTGCGCGATCGAGTTTGCCTTGTTCCGCCGCCTTCAACAACTCCGCGTCGGGTGGTCCGCCCCACAGGATGAAACTCATTCGCGAAGCCAATTCGTAGGGATCGAGCGGGCGGGGAGTCCCGTCTCCACGCTGGCCCTCGATGCGATAGATGAAGCGTGGTGCTTGCAACATCGCTTCCAGGATAAATCGCAGGGCTTCGTCAAAACCACCGCCCGTTCCCGCCACACTCGTGGAGATGCCGCAGTAAACTTGCACTTCCTCGTTGCTGAGCGGGCCACGCAACAGCAGCAATCCGAGCGGAGTAATAATCTTCGTCAGGTTCTCGTCGGAAAGTTCGCGGCTTTTGGTGTATCGAGTGGCCAGTTGCTTGATGTCGACGCGATCGACGATCATTTCGGCGAGTCGGGAATAGGCTTCGACGTGGGCCAGATCGACGTTCAAGTTATAAGCCGTATTGCTGAACCCATCGGCTCGCAGATCGCGCGGCAAGATCTCGCGGGCCTCCTTAGCGATATCGACTCCCAAAGTGACGCGCACGGAAGCGATGTACTCCGGAACGGTCAGCCGCTGTACGAAGACATTGCGTGCGGCTCCCCCGTGTGCGTAGATCGCCGGGTCGATCATCTCCAGCGACCAATCCGCGCCGGCGTCAAGCCACTTTCTCAGCAGGTCCTTCTCCTCGGGCGACAGAGGATCGCGATCGCTGGGCATTTCATCACTGGCGACGCGTTGCCAGAGCGGGCTCTGGTCGGCTTGACCCGCAACGAGGGCAGGACCTCCCTCGCCACCCGCCAGCGCCGCTGTCTTGCGCGATAGGTCGAGTCTCCCCTTCTTGGTGGCGCTGTCATGGCATTCCAAACAATGCTTCGACAGCAGCGGGGCAATGCGGGTTTCAAACAGCTTGATATTGGGATGGCTTTGGGACAGAGCGGCCTCGGTATCGTGCTGTGCCAACGGTCCCGCCCGAAAGTTTTGTGTCACCTCGTCAGATGTCAGTTCGCGACCGTAAATTGCGACCAGCCGATAGGTTCCCAACCACGGTCGGTCTTGTGAAAGTTCGTTCGCCAAGGCGAGTTGGAAGTTGCGGTCCCAATTCGAGGTGGCACCGCCGACCGACTGCTCGACGTTTAACCGGCCGTCGAGGTAGATTCTCGCGCGGCCCGAGCGATCGCGCGTATAGACCACGTGCAGCCGATTGTTCCCCACTGCCTTTCCCTTCGAGGCGACCGCAGGCATTCCGTTCGTAGTCGTTCCCGTCGTTCGTAGGCGCGCTTCCACCTTGTCGCCATCCTGTCCCAAGGTGAAGTTGCGCTCGTTACTATTGCGCGATAGCGTTACCAAGCGGGCCGGACCTGTCTGCTTGATCGACGCGGGGTGAATCCAAACCTCGACCGACAGTGCGTTCGATTTCCGTAGCGCGTCGTTCAGCCGCGTGGCCGGACCATCCGTGCGAATCAGAGTTTTACTCAATACTTCGAGGCCACGATCCGATTGCCGCACCGCGCTCAGGTCGCTGATTCGCAGGTCCAAGGGTGGATCGTAGCCTGCCAGATCGCGCACGACCGCGCCATCGAGTGACTGGAAGTCGTAGTAGGACAGCAAGCCCTTACGCACACGTGATGGAGCGCTGGACTGGGCGTCCGTTGCCTCGGCAGCGCTGGCCGAAGGCACCGAGACAGTACCCACTATCCAACCGCACACCAACAGAGCGATAAAGCTTCGCATGGTCGTGATCGACGAGCAGGGCATTCGTAGGGCTCCTTTTGTAAAGGCTATGATTCTAACAAAAGCGAGCAGGAACCGCGAATAAACGCCAAGGGATACGCATGAAGAGTGTGAGCGTCTCGAAAGTAAGTGGGAAATCGGGTCCAACTTCGTAAAGCCGTCTCGCACATCATCGATGAATTCCGCAGTGCTCTTTTGCGACGGAGATGAACCGAGTAACTGCTTCAAGTTTTCCTTCAACCGCTCTTTGTCTTTGGCCCGGCTGCTCTTGCGAGCCTCATCCGCCGGTTCCTTCTTCACCGGAAGCCGCTTTTGCCGTGGCCGCGGCAATTGATGATCCGGCGGAGGGGCGGGGCCGTGGACGGGGCCTTCGTTCGTGGAGGATATGCCACTGCCGGTAGCCGCTGGTCCGCGCGCGTTAGGCAGGCCGGGACTGGTGTCTCCACCGTAATCGTTGTCGCCCGAGTCGGTGCCTTCGTCCGAGTCTTCCTACGCCTTAGGCCCGGAGCGTGAGCCGAAGGCGTGGTCAGCACCTGTGCCTTGGCCGGTGAAGGCGAAGACGATGCCGTCGCCCAAGCCGCTGATCGCGCCCGTGGGCACCTTGATATTCGACGAGACGAAGTCTTGGTAGTAGTCGCCCATGCGGCCGATCGCCTCGAACGACGACAGCGATGCGTCGGTGGAGCCGTAACCGTCCATGAGGAGATCGTACGATAGTTCAAACTCACGCCGCCGGCGGAGCCACGCTCCACATCCTTCGTGACCTGCGACAACGTCGGGAACGACAGCGGCAACTGGTGGCGAGGGGTGGGCACCCAGCCGAAGAACCGCATCGCATTGACATGGGAGCTGTCGTAAAAACCCCCAAACATCGCGCCCTCGTAGTAAGCGTAATCGTCATCGTGCGCGTAGTCTTCCTCGATCACGGCATCGACGGCGTGGGAATAGACGTGCGGCAACGTGGGCGGCTCCGGCTTGTCGGGAGTGTGCGTTCCCGCATGGTAACCGACCGTATCGTCAATCGCCACGCCGATCAGTCACAGGCTGGTTGATTTACTCGACTGGAACAATCTTTCGACCGACGGGTAACACTACGGCGCTAACCGGCGCACCGCCGACCGTGTGGGCTTTTGCTGGGTTTTCGAAGGGCGTGAAGCGTTGTCCGAATGTGATCCAGCGACTTACCGCTCGCTGTCACGGCTACGAAGGCGAGTTTGTAATTGTGCAACCAGGGCGGAGAGAGCATCATGCTCCATCGTCCGCAACTCGTCATCCGTAAACGGATGCTCGCCAAGTAGCTCCTGCAGTAACTGTACCCGACCTGCCAGCTTTCCTTGTTCAAGGCCCCTTTCGATGCCTTGTTCAATGCCCTTCTCGATGCCCCTTACAATGCCTTGTTCGATGCCTTGTTCGATGCCGAGCGCGAGACCTTCTTCGCGGCCTTCTTTTCGGGCTCCCGAGATGGCCCATTCGTAATCGCGTTGGGCCTTTTCGCGCTGGTCGTACATGGTTCGGTCCTCCGTCTTGGACGAGATGATTTCGATGGCCTGGATGGCTTGCGCGAACTCGATGCCGGGAAGCAAACGACGCAACTGCTCTCCGCTGTACTCGTGAGCGCGACGCAGCAGGAAGACCCATTGCTCCAGCTTGCTGGCCGCGGAGATCGTGGCTTCGTCCGAATTATACTTCGACAACTCCACCGTGTGTACCGCGATAGCCCTGTCCAGCGTGCGGCCGCTGTCCTGGTCGATCAGTTCAAAACGATGATGCGGCTGAGCCGTGTCGCGAAACAGCACGTTATCCAGCAAGCAAATCGAAATGGCGGGACGCAGTTCGGCGTAGTCGTCCCCCGCGGACAACTGCTCCACGTACAGACTGCAGGCATAATAGACCAGCCGCTCCAGCAAACCGCCGTAGATGGAGATCTGCATCTCGACGTTGAACCACCGGCCCAGCGAATCGCGAGCTCGTACGTCCAAAACGACTTGCTTGTCTGACGTGAATTCCTGGTAGCTGAACGGGTTTAGGATTTCGACAGCCACCACCGGATGCTTCAAGTGGAGAATCGCATTCAACAACCCCAGAAGCGCGATCGCGTTTTCCGGGCTGCCGAAGATCTTCTTGAACACGAAGTCGACAATCGGTCTGATCCCCAACGGCATGGTCCGCTCCGTTTTATCGATGTCTTTCAACGAATCACGTCACGCTTCCTCACAGCAGGTTCCCATTCAACTTACCCAGCACATTCCTTCTGGCAATGAGGTTGCTTGATTGAACCGACTGCGGCTTCCACCCAATGCCAGTCTCACGAGGGGACGATCGGAAGAGAAGAGTCGCGGTGAGATATAATCGCGGTGACGCACTTCGTGGTTTTTAGTATCCACGAATTCACAGCCGATGATTCGAGTTCATTCGTGTCCATTCGCGGTTCACGAAAGCGATGCGCCCATGCGATATCGCCCCGAACGGGCTTAGTGCAACACGGGACACACGTCGAACCATTGGCGGCCTTGAGCCTGCATCCAGTGCGTGGCACATTCCGGGCCCCACATTCCTTTGGGATAGATTTCCAAATCGGGTGCAGCGGGGCTTTGCCAGGCGGCGATGATGGGATCGATGATGCTCCACGCCAATTCGACTTCGTCGCTGCGCGCGAATAAACTCGCATCGCCCGTGAGTGCGTCGAGCAACAGCCGCTGGTAGGCATCGGGCAAGGCGGAAGCGAACTCGCGTTGAAAGCTGAAATCCAAGTCGGTCAATCGCAGCTTCATCCCCGCGTCGGGAACCTTGGTGTGGAAGTGCAACTGAATGCCCTCGGCCGGTTGAACTTGAATCACCAAACGATTCGCATCCGGCGAACGTCGGGCTCCACCTGCGAACAGCATATGCGGTGGCTCGCGAAACTGAATCACAATCTGAGTCGTGCGGCACGACATC
>JBGTHH010000664.1:0-4893 GCA_041746275.1 Pirellulaceae bacterium
CCCTCGACGAGCGACAACTGTACGAAGACGTCATCCTGCGGCACGCTGATGAACCGTATCATCGCGGCCTGTTGGCCGACGCCACTCTCCGCCATCGGATCGACAATCCCGTCTGCGGCCAAGCAGGCATAATTTCCTGCAACCAAGCATTGACCGTCGTCCTGTGAGGTCACGCGCGTACTTCCGTTAGCTACCAAGACAATCGGAGCTGCAGGGGTTTGGCAAAGGAAACACTCTACTCATGTGAAAAATTAGAATGTCGCCGTATTCCAATTCAGCTTATATTCCATTCCAGGAACAATTGAGACAATTTTTCAACAGTCCTCGGGGAAACCTTCATCTGCCGCTCGCCTTATGAGGCGGATATAGGACGGTGAGATTCGCCTGCGGCACGGAAGCGATCGGCGATCACGGTGTCAATAAACAGTTGGCTGACGTGATAGGCCAGCATGGGAAGGATGGAGACTTGCAGCGAGATCGCGACCAGAAGGCCGACCATCAGTGTCTTTTGGCTACCGGAAAAGGCGATGGCGATCTGGTCTTCCCGCGAGAAGCCCAGCAGACGTCCGAGCAATACTCCAACCCACAAGATGACGGTGTGGACAAAGCAGACCGCCAGCAGCATGACGATCAGATCGATTACCTGGGGGGAAGCTTTCGTGGAATCGCCGAGTCGCAGTCCTGTCTCGATCGCTCCGAACAACACCATCGATAGCAGACCACACTGCGCCAAAACGCTGAGCAGCGTCTTTTGCTGTGTGGCCCAAACGGCCCAGGGCTGATGCAATCGCAGGAGTTGCGCGAGGGTCATGGGGAGCACCACCAACATGGCCAGCTTCGATCCCATGACTCGAAAACTCAACTCGGGGCTATCGACACTTTCCCCCGTCATCGTCACCAGCCAGAGTGGCGTGACGACAAAGCAAATCAAGTTGGTGATGATCGTTACGAGAATCGCCACGGAGTCGTTGCCACCGGCGCGACGCGTCCAAACCGCGGCGGAGGCGAGCGTACATGGTGTCGCCGCCGCGACGAGCAGTCCCGTACCCAGATCCGGGGACAAGCCAAATGAGACTCCCCAAGCCAGTAGTGGAAGCAGCCCAAAGTTGACGGCGACGGCCAACAAGGGCGGACCCGGCCGACGGAGCGTTCGCCACATGGCATGGGCCTGCAAGGGAAACGCCATCAAGAAAAGGACCGTGGCGACGATCGCGGACTGCAATCGCATGGACGTTCCCGGCAAGTCCATCTTGGTTAGTGGCTGAAGCTGGCGGGCTGCCAGTATCCCGACCGCTAGCACAATCACCAGCGAGATCAGAAACCAACGCAGAAGAAAAAACTGCTTCACCGTGAGACTCATGGGGTGCGAGTAACCTGGGAGGCGGCATTGTCGGAATTGACCGATCGCATCGCAACCGCACTATCTCGGCAAGTCGGCTCCGAGTAAGATTGACGGCCAATCGAGGCCGTGGGGGCTTTTCGTTTCTCTGTCGCAAGTCTAATCGAACGAGTATGTTGCGTTACTGGACCGCTGGCGAATCACATGGCAAGGCCCTGCTCGCCATGATCGATGGATTTCCAGCGGGAGTGCCACTCGAAACCGATTCCATCGACGCGGAGCTCCGCCGTCGCCAAGGAGGCTACGGGCGCGGTGGGCGTCAACGTATCGAAACCGATCGCGTCGAGATCCTGACCGGGATCTGGAAGCAGACCAGTTTGGGGAGTCCAATCACGCTGCAGGTGGTCAATAAGGACTACAAACTCGAGCGACTCTCGGACATCGAACGGCCTCGGCCGGGACACGGCGACCTCACCGGTTCGGTCAAATACTTGTCGTCGGTTCGCGGGATCTTGGAGCGAGCCAGCGCTCGTGAAACGGCGGTGCGAGTGGCCGCGGGTGCCTTGGCGAATCAGTTATTGCGTGAGTTTGGCATTCGCACGATCGGATATGTCGTCGAAATCGGCGGCGTCCGAGTGGATCCTCGCGAAGTTCCGCTGGACGAACAATTGAAGCTGCGTGACGAGAGTGAGATCTATTCGTTGGACCCCAGTCGCGATGCGGAATTCAAGCAATTGATCGACGAGACACGAAAAGTGGGCGATACGCTCGGCGGGATCGTCGAGGTGCGTGTCGAGGGATTGCCGTTCGGCTTGGGAACGCATACTCAGTGGGACCTCAAGCTCGACGGTCGGATCGCGCAGGCCGTCATGGCGGTGCAAGCCATCAAGGGCGTGGAAATCGGCCTGGGGTTCGAGGCCGCTCGCCGACCCGGCTCTCAAGTCCATGATCCGATTCAATTCGATGCCAGCCAACAGCAGCAGGCGAACTTGGGCTTTGTCCGACCGACCAACAACGCCGGTGGACTGGAAGCCGGCATGACGAATGGACAGCCGTTGATTGTCCGCGCCGCCAAGAAGCCGATCAGCACTCTGGCCAAGCCGCTGGAGTCCGTCAACCTAAAGAGCAAGCAACCGGAATCGGCGGAATACGAACGTAGCGACGTCTGTGCCGTTTCGGCGGCGAGCGTGATCGTTGAGAATGTCGTGGCTTTTGAAATCGCCCGCGCGTTGGTCGAGAAGTTCGGCAACGACAGCCTGCAGGAGATGAAGGCACGCTTCGAGTTGTTCAACCAATTAGCGAGAGCACACTGAAAGAACCGTTGGGTGATCGAGTTCCCCGCGTCGAGCCGTACCAAAGTGCTGTGGTGCCGAAACGCCGGGAACGTCGATCGCGGCTGGCCGATCACGCGGAGCGTGATGGCGACTGAGAACAAGGATGTTCGTGGATGCATGATTCCACACGCCGCATCTGTTGTCGACTGGCTTTTCTCGCGCTGTGCGCCGCGCCGAGCGGTTCGTTGTTTACGTGGATCGTCTATCGGGCCACGCCCCTGCATACCTGGCACGTCAATTCCCGCTGGGAGGAAGCGATCTATCAAGCGACCGGCCTGCTGGCCGAGATCGATCGTGTTAGCCATCCTACCCGCTCGCGCACGCTGATCGAACATCTCACGCTGTACGACCCCGATGGTAACGAACGAATCGTTCAGATCCGAGTTGTCGAGCTAGCGCGAACCGACCAAGGACTCGTGGCGATCGCCTCCCAGCCCGAAGTCGACGCCGGTCAATTGCAGCGTCTCGGCCAGTTGCTGTATCAACGCGTGCTGCGGGGTCCACGGAGCGCACCGGCCTTTCAACTTGTCGGCGGCGAGCTGACCGTGCATCACCAGAATGGAGCGCTGACGTTCAACGATGTACGAGCTCAGGTACACTCCACGCTCGAGGGTGTCGACGTCACGATCGACTTCCAATTGGCCGGAAACGACACGACCAGCCCAGCGCAGATTCAGATCGCACGACCACGCGGCTCACAACGCTCGACTACGGTGTGGCAGGTACGCACCGGGAACACTCCCCTGCCCTGCGAATTGCTGGCCGATTACGTACCCGCATTGCAAACACTCGGCGACCGCTGCTTGTTTCAAGGAACCGCTTGGATTCAACAGGACGCTCGCAGTTGGGACGGAGAAATCGCCGGACGGTTCCTTCAGGCCGACTTGGAACGGATCTTTGAGCCGTTTCCACACAAGCTCAGCGGCTTCGCGGAGATCACGCTCAGCCACACCAGCTTCCGCCAAGGTCGGCTTGTCGAGGCCGCTGGAGCCTTGCACTCCGAGGGAGGCGTGATCAGTACGTCTTTGGTCAGCTCGGCTATCGAGGCGTTGAAGCTCACCAGCCCAGCCACCCATCAAGAACCGGCCGACACGTTGCTCGCCTATCGACAACTCGCCTTCGGCTTTCAACTCGACACCGTCGGGCTGCAACTTTCGGGACTCTGCGATGTGCGGCAGGAAGGCGTGCTGTTGGTGGGGACGAGTGGCAACCTGCTGCTCGATGCTCAAACGGAAGTTGTGCCGAGCGTCGCGCTCACCCGCGCCTTGGTTCCGCAGAATGACTTACAAGTGCCCGCAACTCTGGCTACGGAATACTTGCTGCGTGCCTTGCCGCTCCCGCAAGTGACGCCACCCGTCAGTCGTACCGCGGGTCCGGCTTACAACAAACTTCGCGTGGTCGAGTGAACAGGGGTCGAGTGAACAGGGGTCGAGTGAACGGTGGTCGAGTGAACGGTGGTCGGTATCCGACGTGCTCAAGTCACTCGCTTTCGGCCGAGTCCATTCGGACGTATCGACGGGCGTGACATAGTCACCGGTATCTTCGAGTTGGTTCGGCAAGGTCTCTTCCGCGTCGCCCCCTTCGAGTACGCGGCAGACGATCACCGTGATATTATCGACTCCACCAGCGGAATTGGCTTGGTCGACCATCCGTTGACAAGCCAGCGCAGCGGAATCGCTGGTGACCATCACGTCCGAGATCTGTTCGTCACTCAGGTGTTTGGTCACGCCGTCCGTACAGAGCAGCACCGCATCTCCCGTTTCTAATGGAAAGCGATAGACCTCGGGTTGCATGTCTCCCTCGTCCGCGCTGATCACATTCCAAAGTGTGTTATTCCACCTTGAACTCTCCTCCTCGGTGAGTTGCCGTTCCGCGGATTCGTCGCCCCGTTCCTTGAAGAGTTGAGCCATCGTGTGGTCGCGTGTGATCTGTTTCAATTGTCCCTCACGAAACAAATAACAACGGCTGTCGCCGACATGCACGACGTACATCCACGGCCACATAGCGAAGCCGAGCGTTAACGTGGTGCCCATCCCCTGACGTTGCGGGGCAACCTCGGCGTCGCGTTGCAACACGCGTTGAAAGTGCCGCAAGGCCTCGCGGAGTTGATCGCCGAAGTCATGTTCCGTGCAACTCGCCGCCCCAAAAAACCAATGCAGGGTGTTCAAGGCGTACGTGACCACGCTGTCCATCACCAGTTGGCTGGCTCGATCACCCGCT
>JBGTHH010000665.1:0-10978 GCA_041746275.1 Pirellulaceae bacterium
TGACCTTCTCACTCCACCGGGCTCCTTGAACATAGAATTTGACCTTCGGCTCGTCTTCTCTTCGCGTGAGCGTTTCACACGCGTCCAGATCCCACCCCGTACAACGCCTTACTGCCCGTCACCGCGAAGTCAAATTCTCATTGGTTATCCGCCCTCTTCCGTAAACGCAGAACGGGCCGAATACCAACGCCAAACACGATCAATGATAGCGGCGAGCACGAGCAGGACAAAGGTGCCAGCCAGTTGGTAGACGGTAGCGAAAAGGCCGTTGAGTGGGTCTTGTTCTTGGAAAGTAGCGATGCCAAGCAAAAAGCAGCCAGCAAGAGCGAGTGCGATTACGACGCGAGCTAACCAGTAACGTAAATCGCGGCAAGCAAACCAGATCAGCAAGTATGGCGCAGCGACTAAACCACCTACCATTAAACCAGCCACCACGCGCTCAAAAATGGAAAGGTCGCTTGAAATCAGCAACTGCGTCCGACAAAAGAATCCGAGGCCAGCGATTAGCGACGCGAGTCCGAGAACACCCCCCAAACGACGACGAGCATGTTCATCGACAGTTGGCCTCACGAGTGCATGCGATGACGATGAACTGCCTGGCGAATTGTACGGATTGGCGTCGTGCAACTTGTATGTTCCTTGAGAAGAAGAAGTGTCTTTCCGTCGGATAACGACGAACGTAACCGGGCCGCCGCCGAGGCCCGTTCCAATTAGTTTGATCCGGACGGCGGCTCCGGTTCACGTTTTTGTTCGCTTTACTATGTTTTGGGCTACGTTGATCTTGGTGTTGGTCTACGGCGGTTCGATTTTTTGGATCGGACTATTTAGTCTCTTCATGTTGATCGAGAAGTATCGAAGACAGCAGATTTCCAAACCTGACGAGCCCAAGCATGAAGAATATCGATGCAATGAGAAATGATCCCCCTGAAAGTGTCGATACGATGATTTTAAGTGTTACGTGATGTTGTTCCTTTATCGAAATGAGTTCTTGATGGTGAAAATAGAAGTATCGGAGGATCGCAGCGGCGATGAAAAACAGCGATGCAGCCGACATTTGGCATCCAGCATATATGAGTGACCTTCTTGCTGCGGCGTGCTTAGCGATATCTAGTGCCTGTGCTAGTTGCCACGGCATGATTGCAATTAGTCCGGCCACGGCAAATGCCGATGCAGCAAGTGGAGTAAGTTCGTCTTTACTGGCGATGAACAAGGCGTTGCAGGCTATCAGAGCGGCTAGCGAAGCCGCGATCAGGGGTATCTCGAAGAACGGATTCGAGTGTTGGTCTGATGGGGCCATGATTTAGGAAAGCGAACGATTAATTCTTCCAGGTTGGTCCGAATTAGAAACGACTTTCTGACCCGGTTCAAGCATTTCGAAAAGGTTTTCTGACCCGATTCATTCACACCGAAAAGGAATGGCCCGTTGGATGGGAAAGTCTGAATCTTAAGCGAGATGTTAGCCAGAACCTTGATGGGCGTTAGCCAGAACTCAGCAGCCTCGCGTGACCGCATCGGAAAGAGCGGAAGGTGCGGCGAGTTCGGTCGCGTTGCACGACCGAGCACCTGCCGGCTACACAGTGTAAAAGGTGACCGAAGTTCGTTACTAACTCCAACCACGACGAAGACGCGATTCCCAAGCGAATCAAACTCGACGATATCGACTCCGGGATCTCGCCGCGTTTCCCCTCGACCGCCTGACGGCCCGTCCAGGCGAGCAACTCCAGATACTCGGCCAGCGATAGCGGCAGGAACCCTTTGTCGCTGCAACGCTGAAGCACGCCGCTCAGCGCTGGACTCGGCAACGTGGAACCGTCCGCCATCGGCAACGGTTGGACAGCACGAACTAGTGCTCTGTCAATTTTGAAAGTTGGGGTTGGAGTTCCGGCTTTAGCCGGTAATTCGCAGCCTAAAGGCTGTACTCCAACCCCCATTCTTAGTCGTGACAAAGCACTAGTCGCCACGTGACGCACCTTGCTCGCGTGTCGCGTGTTACTCCGTCCGCCAGTAGCCGCCACGAGCGTGGTCGTAGATCGCTTCGCTGCCACGACGCGACAGATCAAACTTTCCATCACGGAACACTTCGTGCCCCATGACCCACGTCCGCACCGGCCATCCCGTGAGCGTCTCGCCATGCCATGGGCTCCAGCGGCACTTGGTTTCCTGCGCATCATTGCGAATCTCGGCGGACTTATGCGGATCGACGAGCACCAAGTCAGCGTCGTATCCGACGGCGATGCGGCCTTTGCCGACCAAGTCCCAGACACGTGCCGGGGCGTCGCACATCCAATGAACGACTTGTTCGATCGTACAGCGGCCACGATGCACTTGATCCAATAGCAAGGGCAGCGAGTTTTCGACGGCGGGGAGCCCCGACGGGGACTTAGGATAGGGCTGTCGCTTCTCTTCGAGCGTATGCGGCGCGTGATCGGTGGCGATGACTTGAATCGTTCCGTGGAGCAAGGCCTCCCACAATTTCTCATTGTCTGCCTGGGTTTTGATCGATGGGTTCATCTGTACCAGAGTACCGAGCCTCGCGTAGTCGTCTACTTGAAAGAACAGATGATGCGGGCAGACCTCCGCAGTAATCAGATCTTGGTGGTCAGCTAACAGAGGAATTTCGTCTGCCGTCGACACATGCAGCACGTGGAAGCGGTGTCGATGCCGTTTCGCCAAGTCGATCGCTCGTTGCGTGGCAATCCGAGCGGCGGCGTGATCGCGTATGCGCGAGTGATCTGCCACGTCCGTCGTGCCGGCCAGTCGCGCGGCGTTGGCTCGCACCGTGCCTTCGTCCTCGCAATGAGCACAGATCGGCAACGTCGTTTCGGCGAAAATACGTTCCAACGCTTCCTGTTGATCGACTAGCAAATCCCCCGTGCTCGATCCGATGAAGATTTTTATCCCGGGCGTGCGTCGAGCTTGCCTTAACTCATCGAGATTCTCGGGAGTCGCTCCGATGTAGAAACCGTAGTTGACCAGACTCTTCTGAGCGGCGAGCGCGAGCTTTGCTTCCAATCGCTCTTTGGTGATCGTGTTGGGCTGAGTATTGGGCATCTCCAGGAACGTGGTGACGCCCCCTTTCGCACAGGCTCGACTCGCGCACTCCAAATCCTCTTTGTGCGTCAGACCTGGCTCGCGAAAGTGGACCTGATCGTCAATCACTCCCGGCAGCAGATAGTAGCCCTCGGCGTCGACAATCTGTTCCGCCGTGACGTGTGGTGCCGGATCGATTTCGATGATCTTCCCTCCGTCGATCAACACGGAAGTGCGTAACGTTTCGTCAGGCAGGACGACGGTGGCATGGCGAATGAGTGTCTTCATGCCCGCACGCTACACGACGTTCGCCTTCCGATCAATCGCCCCCAACGAGTTCCCTCGCCTGGCAAGGCTTTCTTGAGTTCCGGGGCAATTCCGTCCATAATCAACCCCTCGCACAGTGAGACTCTCCAACCGACCATTCAAAAGGACGAAGCAGGCCATGCGACCAAGCACCCCCGCGTTACTCATTCTCCTGGCGTGTACGTTCCTAGGGATTGCTTCCGCCGCCACCGAGCCGACGATTGATACCGTCGCCGGGACCGGCCAAGCCAAGAACAATGGTGATCGCGGCCCGGCAGCCGAAATCAACATCGGCCAACCTTTCGGTGTGGAAGTGGGACCGCAAGGTGCCGTGTATGTCACCGAGGTCGAGAACCATCGCGTGCTGCGTGTCGACTTGCGAACGCGGGAGGTCACGACCGTCGCGGGTTGTGGGATCAAGGGCTACTCCGGCGATGGTGGTCCGGCGACCGAGGCAAAACTAAATGAGCCCTACGAAGTCCGGTTCGACGTCGCGGGAAATATGTACTTCGTCGAGATGCAGAATCATTGCATCCGTCGCGTCGATGCCCAGACGGGGATCATCTCGACCATCGCCGGGACGGGGCAAGCCGGTTACGGAGGAGATGGCGGTCCCGCGATCCAAGCTCAGTTCCGTCAGCCGCACAGCATTGCTCTCGATCACCAAGGTGGCATGTACGTCGCGGACATTGGCAATCATCGGATTCGGCGCATCGATCTCACGACTGGGATCGTGGAATCGGTCGCGGGTAACGGCGAGAAACAACTTCCTCAGCCCGATCAATTAGCGAAAGGCCATGCGGTGGTCGGGCCGCGTGCGTTGTTCATCACCGGTTCGACCCTGTGGGTCGCGCTGCGCGAAGGGCATAGTGTCTGGACGCTCGATCTCACCTCGGGCAAGTGGAGCCACGTCGCGGGAACCGGGCAAAAGGGCTTTCATGGTGATGGAGGTGCGGCTCGCGAGGCGAAGTTCGATGGTCCCAAGGGCATCGTCGTCGGCCCGCGCGACGATGTTTTTGTGGTCGATACCGAAAACCAAGTGATTCGACGCATCGATTCGAGCCAAGGTACGATTTCGACCGTGGCGGGCAGTGGACCGAAACAACGCGGAGGCGCGGGTGACGGCGGTCCGGCAACCCGTGCTCAGCTCGATCGTCCCCATGGCGTTGGTATCGGACCCGACGGCACGATCTACATCGGCGATACGAACAATCACCGCGTACGCCGCGTGAACATCGCGAGCCCTTGATCTACGGCTCCAAGTGATACTGCTCGATTTTCTTTCGTAGCGTCGTGCGATGCAGGCCCAGGACACGCGCCGAGGCGGCGAACTGGTTGGCATGTTGCCTGAGTACCTGTTCCAAGACAGGAGGTTCGACCAAAGCGAGGAGCTGCTCGTATAGGACTCCCTCACTGGTTTCATCCGCGAGTCGTCGCTCCGTCCACGCGGCCAGTAGCTGCGCAACTTGCTGTTCCAGATCGCCGTTGGTCGCTGCGGGAGGATCGAGCGAGGCGATGGGACTGGGCAAGTGCATCGGCTCGATCGTGCCCCCACGAGCCACGATCAAAGCATGTTCCACGGCGTTACGAAGTTCCCGGACGTTCCCGCGCCAATCCCGTCGCTGGAGTTCTCGGCGAGTCGCCTCCGAGAGTCGATTCGGTTCGTCCCCAGGTTCGGACACCTCGCGCACGAAATACTCGGCGAGTGGCAGGATGTCATCGCGGCGATCGCGCAAGGGTGGCAGTTGCACCTGAAACGCCGAGATACGGAAATACAAATCGTGTCGAAACGCGCCCGACGGTACTAACGCCTGTAGATTCTGATGGGTCGCCGAAATCAAGCGGAAGTCTGTTGGAACGGCTAGTCCAGATCCCACTGGGACGACTTCCCGTTGTTCCAGAGCGCGGAGCAATTTGACTTGGATCGGCAAGGGGATCTCGGCGACTTCATCAAGGAACAGCGTTCCGCCGTGGGCTTGAGCGAGCAGTCCCGTGCGCGGCTGATCCGCACCGGTGAACGCGCCACGCACATGCCCGAACAACTCGCTTTCCGCCAACGTCTCGCTGAGTGACGCGATGTTGACAACCACGAACGGTTGATCCGCACGCCGACTGAACTTGTGGATCGCTCGGGCGGCCAGTTCCTTGCCGGTTCCACTTTCGCCCTGCAGCAAGACACAGGCGTTCGAGGAGGCGGCTAGGGCGAGGCTGTTGAAAACCTCTTGCATGATGGCGGAGGTGGCCACAAAGCCCTCGACCGCTCGGATCGAATCTTGGGGGTCGGCTGCGACGACAGGTGTCATCGCCCGCTCCAATGCCTGCCGCAACTTCGACAAGTCGAAAGGCTTCACCAGATAGTCGAAAGCTCCGTTGCGAACGGCTTGGACGGCCGTGTTCAAGTCTCCATACGCCGTCATCACGATGATCGGGATCTGGCCCGCGCGTTGACGCAACTGATCCATGGCGGCCAGTCCATCGATGCCTGGTAAACGCACATCCAACAAGATGACGTCGGGCTGAAACTGCTCGGCGACCTCGAATGCCCGTTCGGCCGACGAGGCGGTGGCCACCGCGTGTCCCATCTCGCGTCCCAGGCGTTCGACGCCCCAGCAAATGGACTGTTCGTCATCCACGACGAGTAGTTTCGACACGACGACTCCCTCACTTTCCTAGGCCCACGCTGGTGCTCGTTTCGCTGATATCCGATCCACTGGAACGGGTTGCGAGGTTCGTCGGCAATTTCACGACGAATTGGGTCGTTCCGTTCACGCGTGTCCACGAGATCGTTCCATGATGATCGGTCACGACCTGCTTGGCGATGGCCAGTCCCAGCCCCACACCATCGGGCTTACTGGTGACGAACGATTCGAACAGCGAGGCACTGACACTCGGTGGTGGACCATCACCGTTGTCTTCCACCAGCAATGTCACGGCCGATCCGGCTGACGCGACGGCGATGCGAACGCGAGCATCATCGCACCGATGAGTCGCATTGGCCTCGGCGGCAGCTTCAATACCATTGAGCAACAGATTCAATGTCAAGTGCTCCAATCCATCGCGTTCGCCTTGCATGGTGAGGGGTTCCGCGGGCAGCTCCACATCCAGGTGAACATCCACATGCTTGGCGGTGGGACCGAGCAGGGGTAGCAAGTCCTGGATCACTTCGACCAGATTCAATTGTTCGAGCGAGCGTGTTTTTCTCGCCCCCAGCGATAAGAATCGCTGAATGTATTTCTCCATCAAAACCAATTGGCGTGAGGCGACATCGAGACTTTCGCTCCGCTGGCCCATGGAACATTCCTGGCGATGGATATCCAAAGCCATGCGGGCTCCCGTCGCGGAGTTCCTCAGTTGATGTGCAAGAGCTCCGCCCAGTTGGCCCAGCGTGCGAACTTGCTCTGTCTGGCGTATCGTTGCCTCATAGGCGGATAGCATCTCCGCCATGCGGTTGATATCCGCGGACAGCTCGCGAACCTCGTCCCGCTGTTCAGGCAACGGCATCGGTTCGAAGTGACCTTCGGCGATACGGCCGACTTGTGCTTGCAGGCGACTGAGAGGTCGGCTGACGCGCGAGGCGATGATGATCGCGGTCGTAGCCACTAGCAACAACGCCACGCCACCGATCACCAGTGTCGGAAAGATGGCCGCGCGACGCTGTTGTTGATAGAGCTCCTCGGGATAGAAGATGTGGAGCACGCCAGCCGGACTCGCCACGCCACGTGGCGCGAGGCGAAACGCCGCGTGAAAGTAGCTGTGCCCCGCGATGTTCCGCGAATCCGTTAACCGCAGGTCCGCGGGCCCAGCCAAGGCTTCGGTAGCCGGGAGGTCGATCACACTCCAGTCGCGGCGCGTGGCAGCTTGGAGTTCGCCGCTGTGATCGACGATCACAAACTCGGCACCCGCCAAGCCCCGCATTTGCTGGAGGACATTGTCGGTTAAGGGGAAACGTGAGTCCGCCAATGTCCGCACCACGCCACGAATCTGACGCTCCGTCATTTCCCTTTGTTGAGCGGCGGCTTGAAATGCGTGAAACACGCTCATACCCAACACGGTTGCCAGCATGAGCAAGGTCATGGGCAACATAAGCTGATATCGCAATGGCCACTTCATCCAAACCCTTTCCGACATAGTGCGATCATAGAGTCGGCTGATCCAGGTGGCAATTGACGCTAAATCGCTAACGTGTCGATTACCTCGACAGACCTGTCGAAATATTCCACATCGACTGGCCGCCAAACTTACGTTGGAGGTTGATTCGCAGTGTTTAACCTATTGGCACGCGATCTGCGAGGTAGAATTAGTCCAAGTGGTCTGTTCTGTAGTGGCCCGTGATTGAAGAGAAATGCCGCCTTAGTATTGCTTGCATAATGAACAGAACTACAACGAGTCATGGGAGAAGTATCGAATGCGAAGGAATGAGCCTCACTCAAGTCATTGGCCTGCTGCGTTTACGCTGGTCGAACTACTTGTCGTTATCGCCATCATTGGGATTCTGGTGTCGTTGCTGCTGCCCGCGGTGCAAGCGGCACGTGAGGCCGCTCGGCGCATGCAATGCCAGAACCACCTCAAGCAGATTGGGCTCGCGATGCACAACTACGAATCGACGAACGGCTGTTTCCCTCCGACAGCGACGATCCGTATGGTTGGGGCGATCAATACGAATGCGTCCTGGTCCATCCATGGTCGCATCCTGCCGTATCTGGAGCAGGGTAGCGTGTACAATCAGGTTGATCTGTCGGTCGCTTGGGACAATCAAGCGGCGATCAGCGGCCTAAAGATTCCGATCTATTCCTGCCCCAGCGACCCTGGGTCCGACAAACCCCGCGATGTGAGTCCCAAGCTCGCCAGTCCGTTGTATCCGACGACTTACGGTTTCAACTTCGGCACTTGGCTGGTCTATCACCCGGTCGGCGGCCAGATCGGCGATGGGGCATTCGGGCCTAACTCGCGAATCGGCTTCCGCGACTTCATTGATGGCAGCAGCAACACGTTGATGGCGGCTGAAGTCAAGGCCCAGCAGTACTATGGACGGAACGAACCGCCGATCGGGGGCGATGCGATGCCTCTTGCGACACCAGACGCGGTGGCCGCCAAGGTCCCGACATCGTTCGCTTGGTGCCGACCCAACGGACATACCGAATGGCCCGATGGTCGCGTGCATCACGAGGGCTTTACGACTACCTCGGGTCCCAACGGCGTAGTCCGAATCGCAGCCGCGTCCGATCAGTGCCCGGCAGGGGCGGACATCGACTATACATCGCAACAGGAGGGGACTAGTGCCAACATCGCCACCTATGCCGTGATCACCTCCCGTAGTTATCACCCCGGGGTCGTGAACGTGACGCTAATGGACGGGTCGGTTCGCTCCATCAGTGAATACGTTGACCTCAACATCTGGCGAGCCCTCGGCACCCGCGCTGGAGGCGAAGTCGCTTCGCCTCCTTAGTCCGCACGCGCCTCCTCACTTATGCGCGCCGTGCGCGCATGTTGTAGAGCGGAACTTGTTCCGTTTGCCGCGGCCGACACCGCTTCGAACGGAACGAGTTCCGTTCTTCTGTTTGGTTGCGGTTTCGCCGCGTTAGGGGACATCAATCACATCGACTTCCGCGAACTTGCCGGATTGCATGCTGGCTCCGCCGATAATGACTAGTTGCGTATCGGACAGCGGTAACATGCGATGGAAGAAGCGGGCACGCTCCAGTTCCTGGACAACTTCCCACGACAGGCCGTCCTCCGACAAGCGTTGTAACTTGCCGCTGTACGTAGAGACATACAGTCGCCCGCCGGTGGCGAATGCCGAGGATCCAAAGCCATCCATCTTCTCTCCTTGCAGTTCCGGACCCTCGGTCCACTGGCCAGTCGCTGGATCAAACACATCCACTCGCGTTGTCGGTCCACCCGTGGCTTGCATGCCGCCGATCGCATAGACCTGGCCTTGGTGAACGGCCACGGACAGGGCTCGACGTTGGAACGGGGGCTTGGGCAATGGCGTCCACATGGGCGTGTTGGCAGCGAGGTCCAGAACATACGCCGTCTTGTGCCAGACTTGTTCCGCTTCGCCGGCGAGTTTCCAACCGCCGATCACATACAATTTGTCGCCTGCCACAGCCGCATCGAACGATGATCGAGGTTCGGGCAAGGGCAGGAAATCGACCCATTGCTTGGACTTCACGTCATAACAAGCGACCTCGGCCTGCGACCATAGGTCTTGGTCGTCACCCTCTTTGTTCTTCGCGACAAAGCCACCCAAGCGATAGAGCTTGTTATTGTGGGCGACCAGCGCCAAGCCTTGCAGGCCCGGACCTTCGCCTAATGACTCCCACGCCTTCGGATGCTTTAGGCCAAGGCGACGAAGCGTGTTGGCCTGCGACTCGTTGGAGTAGGCGTGCGCTCGGCCTGTATGGCCGCCATAGATATACAGCGAGCCGTCCGCGATCGCGGCTCCGAAGCTCGTGACCATTTCTGGAATTGCTGGAAGCATTTGTGCAGGCTTTTTAACCTTGGAAACATTGTCGGATTGACTGGGAGTGGAAACGTGTAACGCAAGCGTCGAGTAGTGTCGGGTCGCTGTATAGGTGTTGCCATTACTCTCGCCCGCTTTCGCTTCGACGTGACGCGCGCGAATCGAATGCAAGCCGGCTTTGGCCGCCGTAAATGTGACTTGACCGTGCTCGTCAGAGACTTTCTCGACGTCGTTCATACCGGGGCCGATGATCTTGACCTGCGCTCCAGGAGTAGGTTGTCCCTGCCACTTCACCGTGATCTGAATATTATCGTCAATCATCGCCGGGATCAGGTCGAGAGCCAGGTGCTTGCCGCAATCGATCTTCTCCCACGCCTGGTCACCCAACGCGGGACCGGTCTTGGCGTAGTAACGCAAAGCGAATGATTCACCACCCCGCTCCATGACACCCAAGTCCCGCTGCAGGACGAACATCGCTCCCTTCGAGGCGTCGTCCAGTTTGGCCTGCAATGACTCCGAACCCTTTTCGAGATGGAGTTGCTTGGATTCTCCGTTGGCGTCGATCTGCCGGACCTGGACATCCGCAACGCGATTCAGCAAATCAGGATCATCCGCCTCGGCCACTTCGCTAAAGTACAAGTGAAGCCGCGCGTCGCCTTCCTGATCAACGTGTTGAACAAGCCAGAGAAAGTGCGCGTTCACTACCGTCGGTAGCAAGAACATGGGGATCAACAGCACGAGAGCAATTCGATTTGCACGTTTCATGGAAAACCTTTCGAGTTCAAAGTGTCATTAGCAGAATTGTGTCACAAGTAAATTGGCGGAGGGCGACGCGTCACAGCACGGGACTGAGCGGTTGACCTGGAATGCCCGGAATGTCGATCTTGCGTTCGGGCACGATCACTTCTTTCATGAATCTCGCCCATTCGCGATCGCTCTTCAGCTTGGGGTCTTGCTCACGGAGTCGATCGAACGTTCCTTGATCGTACTTATCTTCAATGGGCATGGACTTCCAGGTCTCCATTGTCAGTGGTGGCAAGGTAGACGGCTGAGTTGGCGGCGGCGACGCAGCACCGCATCCTACACCAAGCGAGACGATCAACAGAGGCAGAAACCTAACGAAATACACCAGACCCTCCTGCATGCGACACTAGTTCGCGAGAAAGATGGCCGAGGCAC
>JBGTHH010000666.1:0-2588 GCA_041746275.1 Pirellulaceae bacterium
CGCTAGGAAAACACTTCGCTCCAGACTGTCCCGGCTGCTATTCAGTTCGTGGATGTAGTCCGCCAAGGCATCGGCGCGATCCACCGACTCGGTCGTCAACAACTCCACGCCCAATTGAGCCTGTCCCAATCGCCCGGCCGCATTCAAGCGCGGGGCGAGACTGAAGGCGATGTCCTCACTGGCCAGCGCGGGCTTGTCGGTTAACTTGGTCACGCGCAACAAAGCTCGCAGTCCACAAGTCGGATTCGATTGAAGACTTTGTAAGCCGTAGCGCACCAGCACGCGATTCTCGTCGATCAACGGGACCACATCGGCCACCGTGCCGAGGGCGGCGATGCCGATCGCGGTTAACAGAAAGCCACGCATCCGTTCGGTGACGCGCTTCGACTCGCTGGCGCGGCAGCAAATCGCCCAAGCCAGTTTGAACGCAATCCCCGCTCCGCACAAACCGGCAAAGGGATAAGTGGAACCGGGAAGTTGTGGATGAACAATCGCGGCCGCGTCGGGCAAAGAATCAGCAAACTGGTGGTGATCCGTGACGATCAGCTCCAGCCCTAGTTCGCGAGCAGTTGTGGCTTCGCGCAGGCTGGCAATGCCGCAGTCGACCGATACGACTAACGACGCGCCTCGCTGCGCCAACTTGCGGAGGGCCTCGTCGTTCAGGCCATAGCCCTCCTCCAGTCGATTGGGGACGTAGTAGCCAACATCGGCTCCCAGCAGTTGCAGGCAGCGATAGAGAATCGCCGTCGCGGTCATGCCATCCGCATCGTAATCGCCATAAACGACGATGCGGCGGCGGTCTTGAATGGCGGAAAACACCCGATCCGCAGCCTCGGGAACCCCCGGCAACAGTTCCGGATCGCGCAGCTCGCTCATCTTCGGCTGCAGGAACTGCCGCACCGCATCCTTATCGGACATGCCGCGGCATAGGAGAAGCTGGGCTACAATGGACGAAACACCGGCCTGCTTTTCGAGCAGTTCGATTCGTCCCGCGTCATGCGGATGAATGCGCCAGCGTTTGTTCATGACCATCCTTGCCGCGCGGCGGGGCAGCTACTTCTTCTTCTCGACGTGTACCGTGTGCCGACGTAGGCGCGGGCTGTACTTCTTCAGCTTCAACTTTTCACCGCCGGGCTTGCGACGCAGGCTGTAGTTATAATCGCCCGTCTCTTCGCAGACGAGAAAAACAGTATCGGCTTTCTTCTTGCTTCGGCCGGCCATCGTATCAGCTCCTTGGAAAAACGGCCCGATCAGTGCAGGGGTGCTTACGTTCGTTTATACTGTAACTAATCGCCGGTTTCTAAGTAAGCCGGGCCGGGACAATCTCGTGCCACGCGCGATGGGTGCCCCCCGGCATTGTGCTTGCGGTTGTCAGAAAAATAGGTAGGTTAAGGAGTTAGCGGATTCAGACAAAGTCCTTTTCCTTCTGGAACGAGAAGAGGACGGCACGTAGGCACGCACTCGTCGCGCCGCTGTCAAAGGGAGCATATCGACCATGTCATCCACAATCGACGATCCCAAACAACAGGCCCTGGTGGCCGCCGCCACGGATGCCAGCGAAGCGGTGGAGGACGATGCGGAGCAAGAGGAAGAGGAAATCGTCAATCACCGCAGACGTTTCCTACTGTTCGCCGCCGTGCCGAGTTGGGCGATCAGCATGTTGGTGCATATCCTGGCGATCCTGGTGCTGGCCTTCGTCACCTTTGGACCCGAAATCGAGAAAGCCGCGACCGTCCTCAACGTGGCCAATGCCAGCGAAGTGGAGGAGGTCGAGGAGTTTGAGCTGACCGAGGAAATGGAACCGCTCGACGTGCAAGATATTAGCGTGGCCCAGCCGGCCGTCCAAAGCACCGTCGATGTGCCGTCGGAGGTGGTCGAGGTACAAGTTTCGACCGATGTCGATGCGGCGGCGATTCAAGTGGATCTGGTTGATTTCAGCTCCGAAACCGCTCCGCGCAACGACCTGATGAAAGAGATTGGCTCGATGACCGGCAGCGCGCTCGAGGGGCGTAGCGCCAAGGCTCGGGGGCAGATGGTCAAACAGAACGGTGGCTCCGAGGGGAGCGAGAAAGCCGTCGCGATGGCGCTCAAGTGGTTCGCCGATCATCAGCTTCCCGACGGCAGTTGGAGCTTCGAGATCGGGCCGTGCCAATGCACCCACCGCGGTGATGTCAAAGGCTGTTTTACCGGAGCCACGGCGATGGCGCTGCTGCCATTCCTCGGTTCGGGACAGACACATCTTGAAGGGCAGTATAAGAACACCGTGGGACGAGGTTTGGCGTATTTGGTTCGCGCCGAGCAGCCGAATGGTTCGCTCATGCAGGGCGGCGGCAGTTTGTACGCGCACGGTTTGGCCTCGATCGCGCTGTGCGAAGCTTATGCGATGACTCAGGACCGTAAGCTGATGTTGCCCGCCCAAGCCTCGCTCGCCTTCATCTCCTACGCTCAAGATCCCGTTGGAGGCGGTTGGCGTTATTCCCCGCGGCAGCCCGGTGATACTTCGGTCGTGGGTTGGCAGCTCATGGCATTAAAGAGCGGCCACATGGCTTACTTGCAAGTGCCCCCTAACACCGTGGCGGGAGCGACCA
>JBGTHH010000667.1:0-3105 GCA_041746275.1 Pirellulaceae bacterium
GATGGCCGCGTGGTTTCGAACTTCATTCGTCAAGCCTTAGCGGGAGAGGATATCACCATCTACGGCGACGGAGAGCAAACGCGTTCCTTTTGTTATCGCGATGACTTGGTGGAAGGGCTGATCCGGATGATGAATGCCTCGGAACCTGTCACCGGCCCGATCAACCTGGGCAATCCGGATGAGTTCACGATTCGGGAACTGGCCGAACTCACGATCGAACTGACCGGCACGGCATCGCGTTTGATCCACGAACCACTCCCGGCCGACGATCCGACCCGTCGCCGCCCGGATATCACGCTCGCCAAACGACATCTCTCTTGGGAACCCAAGGTCAAGCTGCGCGATGGACTGATCAAGACGATTGACTGGTTCCGGGGTATTCATATCGAAGAGTACCGCCCCCCGACACCAAACTATTAGAGCCTGTCCGAAAAGGGGTCTGACCCTTTGGAGGCGAGTCGATTTCACTGGGTTTAGGCTTCGCCGGAGAGGGTCTGTCCCCTTTTCGGACAGGCTCTTAGCCCGCTCGATGTGTCCTACAGTCCGGCCCAGTGCTGGATGCCCAAGCGTAGGATCAACAGCACGGCCACGGCGGCTTCGGTCATGTTGATCTTGGTCTGGCCAAGCTCTCGGTCGACGAAAACGATGGGCGTTTCGCCAAAGCGTGTACCTTGGCGACTGAGTAGCCAGAGAATCTCCTCGACATACGAGTAGCCTCGCGACCGCACGGCCGTCAGATCGAGACGAGCGAGGACTCGCGTGCGGTAGCAGCGGAAGGCACCGCTGCAATCGTGGATCTGCAAACCGAGCAGCCAGCGCGCGTACATATTGATCGCGCGGCTCATGATCAGACGCCGCAGGGGCCAGCCTTCAATGCCACCGCCGGGCACGTAGCGCGAACCGATCATCACATCGATCACCGACTCAGGCGACTCCACGCCGTGCCGCACGGCCGGCAAAAATCGAGGATGATGACTGAAATCGGCGTCCATGGTCACGACAAAAGTGTAGCCCTGCTGCAGTGCGTAGGTAAAACCCGCCACGGTTGCGCTACCCAATCCCAGCTTGCCCGGGCGATGCAAGCAACTCAGTCGCGGCTCGTCGATCCGTCGCTGTTCGCACCATCGTCCGGTCCCATCCGGAGAGTTGTCATCGATCACCAACACGTCGACATCGGGGGCGTAGCGGAAGATCTCGTCGATCAGTCGCGGCAGATTATCGATCTCGTTGTAGGTCGCAACGACGACCAACGTGGTGGGGGAAGTCATGATTTCGGAGCGGCCTGCGGACGCCGGAGAGTAGTGGCTGAACCTGGACTGCGAGACGGTGTCTGAAGGCTGAATTGTAACGGTCCCAGAGCTCGCGTCGTTGCCCCTGACCATTCCTTCGTCATGAGTTATAATGTCGCTTCCGACCTAACGTCCAACCTGGACGATCCCGCCGAGTATTCCATGCCTCACACGTGTCGTCGATCTCCCGAACCCGAGTTTGCCGCTTATGGTTCGCTCGCACCCCTCGGTTCACAGCAGCCCACCGTATCTTCGAACGGGGAGTATGGTCCCGTGTTTTGGGCGGCTTATTTGGCCAACGCCCTCACGATGATCGCGATCACGCTCTTGGTGCGCTACGCGGACTTCGTCACGCATCTGGGTGGAGACGAGGGCCAGTTGGGTTTGATCGTCGGCGTCGGAATGGTCGGCAGCCTATGTATGCGAGTGGCCCAAGGCGTGGGCATCGATCGCTATGGACCACGCTTACTATGGCGCTGGTCGATGGTCTTCTTCATCGTCAGCCTCGTGGCCCATCTGTGGATCACTTCGTCCAACGGGCCCGGCATCTACGCCGTGCGCGTTCTGATGCAGACAAGTATCGCGGGTATCTTCGGTGCGTCGATCACTTACATTTCGCGCCGAGCGCCGCCGGAGCGGATGGCGGAGGTGATCGGCACGCTCGGCACCTCCGGCTTCTTTGGGTTCCTGATCGGTCCGCAACTCGCCGACTGGATCTGCCATGGTGAGGTCATACGACGCGAACAACTCGATGGTTTGTTCCTCTGCGCCGCGGGATTAGCCGGATTGGGCTTGTTGGCAGTCTATTGGGTGACGCGAGAAAAGACGACGCGCGTCGTGCGACGACAGCCCGCCGCCTGGCTGCTGGTCCGACGTTATAACCCCGGTTTCATCATGTTGGTGGCGATTGCTGTCGGTGCGGGCATTTCGATCCCGCATACGTTCCTGCGGACTTACGCGGCGGAGCTTCAGATCTCGCGCATTGGCTTCTTTTTCGTCGTCTATTCGTGTACGGCCTTCCTGATTCGTATCGCGGCGCGGCGTTCCTTTGCCAAGTACGGCAATCGGCCGTGGGTCGTGGCGGGGTTGGGAATGTTGTCGATCAGCATGCTGCTGTACTTGGCGATCGGCAACGTGTGGCAGCTCGCCATTCCCGCCTGCTTAGCCGGTGCGGCCCATGCCCTGCTGTTTCCGGCGATCATGGCCACGGGGAGCACGAGCTTCCCCGAACGCTATCGCGGCCTGGGGACAACGTTGATGCTGTCGATGTACGACATTGGCAGCTTGATCGGAGCTCCGTTGGTGGGCGGCATCTTGCTCAGCTCGCGGCGCGTCGGCCTGCCCGCGTATCCCACGATGTTCGTTGCCATAGCGAGCCTGATCGGCATCATGGCGGTGGCTTATTGGGCGAGGACCAGAACGGTAGTTCGCCGAATGCCGACAACAGCTTCAGCTACGGAGTCGTCTCGCGTCACCGACTCACGCGATGTCGTCCCGGTCGAAGTGTGTGTTCAGGCCGCGACCAGCGAGCGGTAGTAGTCGATCGAGCGGCGGAGTCCCTCTTGGAAATCGACCTGCGGTTCGTAGCCCAGCACGGTACGCGCCGCAGTGATATCGGCTTGACTTTCTCGAACGTCGCCGACCCGTGGCGGCTGATGGATCGCTGGCAAGTCGACCCCCAGCAATTCGCGTAACCCGGCGAGCAGTTGGAGCAAATTCGTCGACCGACCATCCGCGATGTTGAACGTCTTGCCAGGTGCCTCGGCGACCTCAGCGGCAAGCAGATTCCCATGCACGACATTGTCGACGTAAGTGA
>JBGTHH010000668.1:0-2842 GCA_041746275.1 Pirellulaceae bacterium
CTTTGGGGCGTATCTTTCCCGACGACAAACAAGCGACGACGAGTATTTTCTCGCGGGTCGGCAGATGCCTTGGTTTGCAGTGGGCATCAGCGTCATCGCGTCGCTGTTGTCCAGCCTCACGTACTTGGCCGAACCGGGAGAGGTCTGGAAGTCGGGCGTGACGCATATCTTCGGCAAGCTGCTCGCGATCCCCTTCGAGATGCTCGTCGTGTGGATCTTCTGCATTCCGTTCCTGATGAAGTTTCGTTACACCTCGGCCTATGAGTATCTGGGGGACCGATTTGGACCAACCGCGAGGCGGCTCGGGTCGTGGCTGTTTGTGGCGATGGTGGTGCTATGGATGGGCTTTGTCGTCCTGATGTCGGCGAAAGCGCTAGCGCAAGTGAGCGACTTGCCGATCCCCACGGCCATCGTGGATGTGCTCGCCACGGCGGGGATCGATCAGCCCGAGTCGTCCGCGCAGTTGCTAGTGGTGATCGCGACAGTCGGAATGGTCGCGACGTTCTATACCATGCTCGGCGGCCTGCGCGCCGTGATCTGGACCGATGTGATTCAAGTCATGTTACTGATTGGCGGCGGCCTGCTGACGATTGGGTTTATCGCTTATCGAACGGGAACCTGGTTACCTGACTGGTATGCGGCCGCGGCGCGTCATTTGGAGACATCGGAAAATCCCCACGTGCTGCCGCTATTCAGCTTCGATCCTTTTGTGCGTGCCACGGTGGTGACCGTCGCCGTGAATATGTGCATCTGGCATATCTGTACTCATGTGGGTAACCAGATGACCGTGCAGCGTTACTTCAGCACTCAGGACCAGCGTGCCGCACGCCGTAGCTTTGTCACGGGCTCGCTGTTTGGCGTCGGCATCAACCTGATGCTCGTTGTCGTCGGGCTGGCAGTGTTGTATTTCTATTTTGGACAAGGCCTGCCGATCGATCGCAATCTGAATCCTCAACAAGACGAAAGTTTGATATTCCCCACGTTTGCAGTCAGCCAACTGCCCGCGGGATGCGGTGGAGCCATTTTGGCGGCGTTGTTAGCGGCGGCGATGTCGAGCATCGATTCGGGTATCAATTCCATCGCGACTGTGATCACTGCGGAACAACGTAAAAGTGCGCCGGACACGTCGCATGTGAAGCGTGCTCGGTCGATCACGTTGTTCGCGGGAACGATGATTACCGCCGCGGCCTACGGATTGAGCTTTCTGCCTGCTCAGTGGGGCATCGTCGATGCGATGCCACGCACGTTCAATGCTATCACGGCACCATTGGGTGGCATGTTTCTCGTAGGCATGTTCCTGCCGCGCGTCGGTGAACGCGCCGTCCT
Source organism: Pirellulaceae bacterium (assembly GCA_041746275.1). Lineage (GTDB taxonomy): Bacteria > Planctomycetota > Planctomycetia > Pirellulales > Pirellulaceae. The sequence continues at coordinate 1,327 of JBGTHH010000668.1, forward strand.
GGCGGGTGTGATCTGTGGCTTAATCACCAGCGTCGGACTGGGTTATTTTGAGCAACTGGCACCGTGGTTGAATCGATGGGGTGGGGCCTTTCCCGAACGCTCCCTGAGTTTCACCTGGATCATGCCCAGCGCCCTGCTGGCCACGTTTGCCGTGTCGTACCTTGGCAGTTTCCTCGAAGGACGCTCTGGCCGACAACTCGCCGGGTTGACGTGGCATAGCCGCCACGCTAAACCGGACAACGATCTTTTGTAAGGAAAGCCCATGTCAAACATGAACGACGAAATGCAGGCCGATGCCTTGGAGGCTCAGAGGTTCTCGCGCAAACACCTAGTGCTAGAACTGGATTTCTCCGAACACAGCGTCGATTTGTTGGAAGCGAATGTCGACGATGTGGAGTACGCGATCAAAGGCGGTAAATCGGACGAGAACGTGACCATGTTGACGCGTATCTGGGGCGCTTACCTGGGCGAAGCATTACGCAAAGTGTGCGGTGGCGATTGGGAGGCGGTTGATGGCCAGCCTCGCCTGCGAACCGCCAAGGGGGCCACCGCGCCACACGATCAGGTTCGCCAGCGACTGCTGCAAGGCAGCGATTACCACCTGGGCAGTTACTTTCGACGCACCAAAGCTGAACTATAAGGACTTCGCACGATGCGCCTCTGTCGATATCGGGTTCGCCATCAAACATCGATCGGGTTCTATCAGGATGATCGTGTCATCCCGCTCTCCGCAGTCGCTCGGGCACTTACCGTGGCCACGAAATCGACTACCGTCTTACCGATCAGTGCGACGCTGCTCCCCTTCTTGCCGCCGGACGGCGAAGCTTTAAATGCAACTCGCAAACTGGCGGAATTTTTGGCGAGCGACGCTTGTGAACTGCCGGACGATGCCGCGCTGCCGCTCGATCAGATCGAACTGCTCGTTCCCATTCCGCGACCGAACAAATTGTTTTTATTGGCGGGCAACTATGCCGAACATCTCGAGGACGGTGGAGGCATCGCGGCTGAACGCGCCGAAACCTTTCCCTATGTGTTCATGAAGCCACCGTCCACAACGCTGACCGATCCCGGCAAGCCGATCCGCGTTCCCCGCGTCTCGCCCGAACACGTCGACTGGGAATTGGAGTTAGCCGTCATCATTGGTCGGACGGCAAAAGGTGTCTCCGAAGCCGAAGCACTGAATTACGTAGCGGGTTACACCGTGATCAATGACATCTCGAATCGAAAGTTCCGCCCGAATCCGGGGAGGAAGCCACGTGATCGCGACGGGTTTTTCGATTGGCTGCACGGCAAGTGGCATGATAGTTTCTGCCCTTGTGGCCCTTGTGTGGTCACTCCGGATGAGATCCCCGACCCGCAGAAGCTGGCCATGCGTCTCTCGGTGAATGGCCACGTGCATCAAGATGCCTCGACCGCGCAACAGATCTTTCCGGTCGCGGCGGTCATCGAGTTCATCTCCAGCTTTATCACGCTTGAGCCTGGCGACATCATCTCGACGGGCACTCCGGCCGGCGTG
>JBGTHH010000669.1:0-3908 GCA_041746275.1 Pirellulaceae bacterium
CATTACGACCGCCGCCAAGAAGGGCGTCAATCCGCTGGAACGCGGCAGCCAGGTCCATTTCATGGCTGAATTCCAATCGCTGCTTGATTTTCCCCCCGCACCCAAGCTAAACGTGCTGGGAAAACTCGATCCTGCCAAAGCCACGAAGAGCGAGCTACGAGGCCAGGAACTGTTTCACGGCAAAGCGCAGTGTTCCGTCTGCCACCCGGCTCCGTACTACACCGACAACTTGATGCACAATCTGCGAGTCGAGCGGTTCTTCGAAGAAAAGATGATCAACGGGCGCAAAGCCTCCGCGGATGGCCCGATCAAGACGTTTCCGCTGCGCGGGATCAAGGACTCTCCCCCATACCTTCACGACGACCGATTGCTGACGCTCGAAGATACCGTCGAATTCTTCAACATCGTGCTGGAGACGAAACTGACGACGGAGGAAAAGGCAGACCTCGTTGCGTTTATGCGCTGCCTATAGCCGGGGCGTAATCGTTCCATCGAATCGCAACGGAGGCACTGTCACGCCGAACCGTTCGGGTCAAGAAGTGTTCCGGCGCGCTACTCCAGGCGGAAACGTTTCGTTTCAGCCGGAAAGCCGCTCTCAGCCGTTTTCCAGGACCCACTGGGCCGCGTATCGATTTAGCTCCGCACCAGTGGCGAGGTTGAGTTCAATCTTTAGCGTCAGTTGTCGACATTTCGGCCAGTCGCAGGAATGGGAACTGTTGAGTGTCTGGTCACCTGTTTTTAAACTCCGTTGTTCGGCCCTGCCTGAAACTGAAGCTCAATGCACGGGCGAAATGAACCCGGATGGCTTTACAGCCAACACCGAGCATTCGAGCCGATTGAGAATCCGCTCCGCCGTATCGCCGATAAACATTCCGTGTTGGCCGAGACGGCCGAGGGTTCCCATCACGACCAAGTCGATGCCATGCTCCTCGACGAACTTCGGGATCGCAAAGCCTGGGTCGCCCTGAACGAGATGAATCGACTTCGGTTTGATCTCGCGTCCAAACGCCGAGATAAACCGGCACGTCCGATTCGTAGATTCCTGCCCCCACGCGCGAACGTATTCTTCAAATCGTTGTGGCTCCATGTGCTTTTTCAGTTTCTCTTCCTCGTAAGCGTGCCAGGCATGGACGATCATCAATTCCGCGCCGTCCATTTCGGCCAACGATGTGGCGAGTTTGAGCAGTTTCATCCCCAAGTCGTGCTTGATGCCATCTTCCATGTTTGGATCGAGCGGAACGAGAATCTGACGAAACGCTTCCGGCTCTCCGGGTTTGATAAGCCACAACGGGGTCGGGCATTTTCGCAGCAGATGCATGTCGGTGCTGCCGAAAAATGTGCGGTGGAAAATCCTCTCCGAGCTTACGGTCTTGATAACGAGGTCGTGCTGGCGTTGGAGCGCGGCACGTACTACTTCGACGAATGTGCTGCCGTGTGCGACAACCGTCTCGACGTCGAGGCCCGCATCGCGATATGGCTGCACGAGCTGTTCCAATTGCTCACGATACTCGCGTTCGATCGTCTCCAACGCATCCTTTACATGGATCGATCGCAGTATCGCGTGCGCCTGCGCCGGATGCTCGTCCATCACTGTCATCGCCGTGAGGATTGCATCGTTATGTCGGAAGTGACCGCCTGAACACTATGTTGTGGCGAACGCTCCTGCAACTCTTTCCTGACAACGGCAATTACTTTGGGGACTGCAATACCAAACCGGACCGTCCGTCCGTTGACCTCTAACACCGTAAGCACAATCTCGAACTGCCGCACATCGATCTATTCGCCGACTCTGCGACTGAGTACCAACATGATCGTTCTTCCTCTAGGAACCGTTAAAACGGACACTGCGTCTACTTGGGAGTTGGCGACAGGTAGTCATCTGGTAGTCGGTAGCTCAGCAGGCAACCAACGCCGCCCAGGTGACTCAAATCGTCGCTCTGTTTTGCGACCTCAATCGGACAGTCAAACTCTTCCGCCTTGCGCACCATTTCTTCCTTTATGTTGAATCGGCGGAATGCCCGTGCATTGCAGTGGGGGCAGGCGTCAGGTACTTCGGACTCGACGTCAATGTGCCCGCAGTGATCACACGACCAACCTCGGCCAGGATCGTACTCTTTGGACAGCACGAGTACGTCCACGCGGCCAGACTGCAGTGCGCAGAAACTCGGCCCCGTTCCCACGACAGCAAGGCCGCCGCTGCGCAGTTGATAAATAAGATTGCCCACGGTTGTACGAGATTCTTGTTCCTCCGCTTCAATGAACGAACTCAGAGTGGATTCCACCACATCAGACAGACGCGTCGCGCCGGATGCCGGAACAATATCAAGGACCTGCTTTTGCAAGTGTTTGGGTAAGTTCTTCTCTATCAGTGAAGTGATGGCAGGCTGGCCCGCGAGGATCAAATGCCTGTACCCGCCGGCGGACATGAGGAGACTCACAATCTCGATCGCATTCTTGAAAAAATTGCGAGTGCGTTCCTGACGGTGGCGTTGATAATGGCTCTTCGTCCATTCGCGTCCCACACGCTGCCGCAAATCCGGCCGCTCCTCCCAAATCTGTGCGGTGACCGCTCCCAGATTGACTTGCAGAATCCGCATGCTGTCTTCCGTCACAAGCATGACCACGTACCGATGATAGGTATCCTTCAGTTCGACCAAGTGATAGATGTTGGGCGTACTGTCTACGGCAATCCAGTTTGGGAGCGGAACCTGAAACTGCAGCGGCAGAAAAAACGGCTGCTCGCCCGCGCGTGAGAAGGCGGCGAGCCCTTTGGAACTGGGCAACAATTCCGTTGCCAACATTTCCTCGATACGAACCAAAGCGGCGTCGAAGGAGTGTTGCTCCGAGATGCTCAATCCCAGCCGAAGCGACTGCACACGATCGTCGAATGCGCTTCGATCCGCGAGACGCCCCGCGGCTAAGCTCTGGTAACAACTGATAACGGGTGCATCGGTGACAGGTAAGGTCGCCAACGTACGGACGTGTTTCGGCAGGTTTATCCGTTCCATAATTAACATCCTGACTTCGCAGAAGCCTTGAATCGTTGCATCGTATTCCTCAAGTGATGGGGGTGTTGGTCAGGTGTTTTCAACGAGCGGCGCGCTGCGGCGTTGGACCCATTGCCGGCGCAGCCACTTTTCAATTCCGATGATCACATAGGCGGCGGCACCAGTCAGCAAAATCCGCCACCACGCATCCCAACCAATGGGTGCAGACTGAAACAAGTGATTCATCAGCGGCACGTAGGTGAATGCGAGCTGTAAGGTGACCATTGTCGCCACGCCGACCAAGATCCAGCGATTGGTGAACAGCCCGAGAGCAAACATCGACTTCGTCAGCGAGCGGCAGTTGAAGAGGTAGAAAATCTCGACTGTCACAAACACGTTGACAGCGACCGTTCGTGCGGCCGCGTCACCTAACTCTTGCCCCAGCGCCCATTCGAACGACCCGAAGGCACCGATCAGCATGATGAAGCCAACGATGCAAATCCGCAGAATTAGCGCGCCGTCAAGGATGGGCGTTTTCGGATCGCGCGGCGGACGGCGCATGATGTCGAGCTCTTTCGGTTCGAACGCCAACATCAAGCCCAGGAGCACTGCGGTGGTCATGTTGATCCACAGGATTTGGACCGGCAGCAACGGCAGCGTCACACCGGCGAAGACCGCCGCCAGGATGACCAGTCCTTCACCCATGTTCGTGGGCAGCGTCCAGACGATGAACTTCGTCAGGTTATCAAATACGCCGCGGCCTTCTTCAACGGCGGCTTCGATGGTGGCGAAGTTGTCGTCGGTCAAAATCATATCGGCCGCTTCCTTGGCGACCTCGGTACCGCCCACGCCCATCGCCACACCAATATCGGCCTGCTTGAGTGCAGGCGCGTCGTTCACCCCGTCGCCGGTCATGGCCAC
>JBGTHH010000670.1:0-2225 GCA_041746275.1 Pirellulaceae bacterium
GATCGCGCTCGCGATACTCAAGCTCTCGCGAAACTACAAAGCTACGTCGGGCAGTGGCGCGGTGTGGGTCAGATTCGACGCGGCTCCACTGCGGGAGCGTGGCGCGAGACGTGCCAATGGGCTTGGCAATTCGATCAAGGCGACGCGCGGCTGGCGTTTCAAATTGACGACGCCAAATACTTCCAGTCCGCTACGTTACTTGTCGGCGACGAGCCAGACGCCTTTGAGTTGGTCGCCAAGGCGAAGTCGGCTGAGGTGAAGTATCTCGGTCGCTTGGACGCGGCGGGGACATTGGTCCTGACGGGCGTCGAGCCGGTAGAGGATCAGCCCGATCGGATTTCGCTGCGCCAAGTGGCGGAGGGCAATCGCTTGATCATGCTGTTCGAGAAACGTGTCGGCGACGATCGCTTTCAACGACTGGCGGAGGTGAGCTACACGCGCGTCGGCAGCAACTTCGGCCAAGGCACCAACTACATCGAGTGCATCGTCACCGGTGGACTGGGCACCCTGCCGGTGACCCACGACGGGAAGACGTATTACGTCTGTTGCAGCGGCTGTCGAGACCATTTCAACGCCGATCCCGTCGCCGCGTTGGCCGAATATCGGGAGCGAAAGGCTCAGGAATCACGAAAAGCCTCGCCCGAACCAAGTCCTCGTTGAGCGGTCGATAGGTTCTTCCCAGCGGCGGCCATCGCGAGGGCATCCAAAAATCTGATGGCCAGCACAGAGCAAAATCGCTACAGTAGAGAGAGCCAGTTCGAAGCATCGTTATCTGAATCGGGAGCGAACGAATGAAGCAACTTCCCCGATGTGTGTTGATCGCGGTATTCATCGCCGTGCCGTGGATGAGCGCTGTCTCGCACGGCGGCACGATCGAAGAGTTGGTGGCCTTCAGTCGGCCCGTGCCGCGCGATGCGGGCGAGTTGAGACTTATCGAACAAGCCGTCACCAAGGTCGCCGCGGCCATGACTCCCTGCACGGTCGGCGTGCAAGTCGGTCAGAATCACGGCAGTGGAGTGGTGATCAGCGAGAACGGTTACGTGCTGACGGCCGCTCATGTGACCGATCGGCCAGGTCGTCAAGCCATCATCAAGTTCCCGGATGGTACGGTCGTCAAGGGCCAGACACTTGGCCTGCATACCGAGGCCGACGGCGCGCTGATCAAGATCACCGACGAAGGCAAGTGGCCGTTCGCGCCGCTGGTGTCGCTCGACGATTATCCCAAGCCGGGCGACTGGTGCGTGGCCACAGGACATCCGGGAGGTTTTGACAAGGATCGTACGCCGCCCGTGCGTCTGGGGCGCGTGATCGACGTAACGAAGTATGTGATTCGCACCGATTGCACCATCAACAGTGGAGATTCGGGCGGTCCGTTATTCGATATGCAAGGACGCGTGATCGGCATTCACAGTCGCATCGCCGAACAGTCCACCGTCAACCTGCACGGACCGGTGCTCGAATTCCTCGATAGTTGGCAGCAGATGAAAGCGGGCGAAATTTATCCGGCCGTCCCCGAGAGTCGTTTCCTGGATCGGTTGGATATCGATCGCGATGGCAGCATCACGCGGGCCGAGTTGCCGGAAGGCGTGTATCGCCAGATGTACGACCGGCTCGTGGAAAAGTACAGCCTCGACGCAGAGCGAGCCTACTCGATTCGCGAGCTAAAGGAACGGCTCGGCTGGCGCGACGCCCAAGTGACGCTCGCGATTCGACCCTATGAGTTCGACGAGCAACCCGGCCACGCTTTGGCTCACGAACGCTTCGTGCGCGGCCAAGAGATCCGGGCGGTGTTTGGCCCGCTGGCGTCTGACTCGGCAAAGTTCCTGGTCGAGGTACTGTGCCAAGGCGAACGCGTGGCCTTGGGGACCATCGTGGAGGGCGGCGTCCTGACCAAGGCGAGCCAACTGCGCGATGGGATTACCTGCAAGACGCACGATGGTCGCGAATTAGCCGCCAGCATCGTGGCCTCCGACAGCAGCTACGATCTGGCGCTGTTGCAGGTCACTGACGGAGAACTCGCTGCCATTACCTGGTCGCCCACCGATCAACTCGCGACAGGGAAATGGCTGATCACTCCGGGGCCGCAATCGCAGACCATTGCCGTCGGGGTGAATAGCGTCGCGAAACGCAAGATTGTCGGTACGCCGGGAGTGTTGGGCGTCGAGATTGGTCCACACGAAGCGGGTGCCTTGATCATTCGCGTGTTTCCCGATAGCGGTTCCGCG
>JBGTHH010000671.1:0-5628 GCA_041746275.1 Pirellulaceae bacterium
CGTCGCGGCCGTCAGCCCGCTTCAGCTTCCGACACGTCTCGTACTAGCTGCCAGCGAGCAGGCTCGGCTATGCTCCTCTGTAGCCGAACCGATCGTTCAATAGCTTGTCAGTATGTTTGGAGCGGACCTGTGGCAAAAGTACGAAAGAGCAGTGCGAAGCGGTACGGAGCGCGGGCACTTGAGACAATCGTTGATTCGTTGAAGGAAATGCGGCATCAGGATGCTTCGGGGAACTGGGGGCTGGCTCATCGCGGTGGCCCAATCGACTACCACGACGTCAGTGCCATCCTTGCGTCTCTCGTAGAGCTGAAGGAAGATGTGCATCCAGTCGACTGCCAGCGCATCCTCAGCAAGGCTGTATTCAACGCCATCAAGGAAGATGCAATCTCATCAGACTCACTACTCAACAGCATTTCGCAGGAGGAGAGGCATTTCAGATCGACGCAACGCAAGCAGTACATGCTCGCCACATATATCTCCATTGACGCGACGAATCAACCGATAAAACGAACGCGGTGGGGCTCGTCAACGATCACGTTTTCGTTATCGCATCCAGCGGGCGTGAATTATGGCTCGTTGCAGTTCACGCTAGATAACCTGGGATTAAGCATCATTCCCCAAAACTGGTTGGCCGTTCGGGTGTCAGAACAAGGTCGAACGCCCGAAGAGGCGGGCTGTCGTGCAATGGACAACTTTGCAACGCTGCGAGCGATTTGGAATCTGGCTTGCAATCGAACTATCGGTCATCGAATGCAGCATCCTGTTCCGAAGCCTGTTAACGACATTCGGATCGGTTTGGTGCAGACGGTTCACGAGCCGACAGGCACAGAAGCAGGCGGCGTATATTGGTACAATGAACCGTATCTCGCAGTGGGCTATCCTGGTCGGCCCAAGCGACTCAAAAATGACGAGTGGACGCGAATCCGCGAGTTTGAGAAATATGCTCGGCGACAACTTCGGCGAATGCCATACCGCTCAAAGTTTGAGGCACTGCTGCGCGAGTACGTGGCGATCTTAGACGGTGTGGACCATGAGACAGCCGTCCCACGGCTCTGGGCAGTTTTGGAACAACTAACTCACTGCAGTGAAGGAGGCGGCGTGAACTACGACAAGCTTGTCCGACGAACGAGCTTCATTTGGAAGGAGAGCGGCCTCAAGCGGTTGATCCTTGAGCACCTCCGAGATGTTCGGAACGACACCGTTCACGATCTTCGTGTTCACAACGAGCAAAGCACCTGCTTCTATCAACTGCTTGCCCTGGTCCATCAGATGATCATCTTTCATCTTCAGCTTTCGGGCGAATTCAAGAACCTCAGCGAGGCAGGTGAGTTTCTACAACTCTCCAAAGATCCGCACTCCCTTCGATCCGAGATCCGTCGACGGGAGAAGGCATTGCAGTTTATGGGCCATGCCCATCGGCGGAAGAAATAAGTGAGCGTCAGGATGAATTTCAAAAAATATACGCAGTACGACACATTCACGATCCAGGGGCACTGGTGGCTCCCCAGCGGCGGCGAAAGAGTACCCGGGGAATTGTGCTATCGCGACGGAGAACTTGAACTGCGGTTGTTCGGTGGACTGCACGCCAGCACCGGCGAGACGCCTTTTAATCGCCGACCAGCGGAGCGAGAAGTAAATGTCATTCACGGGGAAACGCTCGACCACGAACCGATTACTATTGCAAATGCGTTCTACACGTCGTGGCGTTCAGCGAACCGCAATTTCTGGTCGACTGAACCATCCGTACTAAGCGACTCGACGCTCCACGTTCATGCCGTGCTAATCGGCATCCACACGCCTGGACTCAATGAGAAGCGATTCACTGCGTGCCGAATACAGATTCCCAACATTGAGGAATGGTTAGGAGATCGTCCTTTCAAGTTTGACAGCCGGACAAAGGGTTGTGGCATCCGTTATACGTACCCCAGAGAACGGGCGGTTAACTTGGTGCCACCGTACAGACGGTTACGGATCACGCCCTCCTATCAGCCGAGCGGCGTCCCACCCGTAAACCGTAGAGAGATCGTCCATCGAACCAATTTTACGCTAGAGGCAACTGCACCGGAGAACTTGCAGTTCTATGCAGCAACGACAGCCGCCGTGGAACGACTGCTGTCGTTGTTGGTTGGGCAAGTCGTTCAGACTGATCGACAATGGTTGCGCGGAGAAGAGGGCGAAGCTCTCCTATTCTTCAATCGCACCAACATACCGCCCAACGACAGCCTGGGACCGGTACATTGTTTGTTCGGTTACCAAGATGTCCAAAGGTGTTTTCGGAAACTCCTCGTGAGATGGTTGACGCAAGCTGACGACATCCAGAACACTCTCAACTTGTTTTTCTCATCAGTTTGGCAGCCGGGTTCGTTTCTGGAGACGCGGTTCCTACCGATGATTCAATGCATCGAGGTCTATTCGCAATCCGTCAAGCTACCGACATTCGTCAAACCAGAGGTCTTCGCGCAGATAAGAGATGAAGTCGTCGAGTCGCTTCCGAAAAAGATCGACCATCAATTGCGTTCGGCCATCGAGTCCAAGCTTGCGTCTGCGAACCAGTACACACTCAAGGAGCGTCTGCTACATCTGACGAACACGATGCCGAAAGAGATGGTCGAGCTGTTCTGCATAGACCCGGAGAACTTTTGGTCCGGCGTCGTCCAGACGAGGAATTATCTTACGCACTATCCCAAACGTTACAAGCGAGCACTCCAAGGAATGGATCTTCATTGGGCGACGACAAAACTGCGAACAGCATTCGAGCTGATGCTGCTACGATGGAGCGGTCTGCCAGATAAGCTGATCTGCGAACACGGGCAGAAGAACCTCGCGTGGTCGCGACAGCGGCAGCAGTGGCAGGCAGCAAATGAGCGCGGAGCGCCTATAAGCCAGACGTAGTGTCACACACCGGCGGGTGATCGGCGAGCGTTCTCTTACGCCCTCCGGACGTCCTGAGCTGGCAAGTGGCTTGTGGCCTCGTCGTGGACGAGCAATCGCGTGGCAAAAAGATCCCAACTCGGATTGAGCTGGGATCGGGAGTCCTTTCCGTACGGTGCTTCATTGCTTCCTTTCGATCCGTTGACGGTGCGTGTTGACGATGTGAAGCATCGCGTTCTTGCGACACTCGTCAGGCGGCGAGAATCGTCTGGAATTGCATGACCTCCCAGGCCGCCTTGGTCGGATAGCGTCGCTGGCGCTCCTTCACGACGTGCGTGAAGGCCGCCAGCATTGACCAAGCGGTACGGGCTTCGAATTCATCGAATGTCGGGTGCCGCCACTCATCCAACAGCGGACGAAGCAGCCGCGTCCCAACTAAGCCTTGCTCCCAGGCACGAAGCACGATCGATTCGGCCGCGCGATCAGGCAACTCGCGAGCTTGCAGTTGCTCGATTCGCTGAGCCTCCAGCGTGCGGTAGTCGCTAAGTTGGCCGATGGCTGCCGCGATTCCTTCGCGGAAGCGATCTTTACCAAACCGCGTATGCCGTGTGCTGATGACGATCTCGGAGGAAAAAGCCAGATTGTCACAAACGAACGTGCGGTTCCCGACGCAAAAACCAAGTGGGCAGGACTTGTCATTCGAGTTGCGCACGCCGACGGACAGGGTGACTCCGTCGGCCAGTGCCGCTTCGATGTCCAGGACGCCGAAGAAACGCTGCTTGCCGTGCGATACGGACAATTGATAGTTCCGGATCTGAAATCCGGAGTTACCAAGCGTTTCCTCGACGCGGTCGAGAACATCAAGATGCCGAACCGGGAACCACGTTTCGGTCGGCGGGGGAGCGGGAATGATCTCCAGATCACCCTTCGTCACCAAGGTTGCACCACAGTGATTCACTAACATTCCGCTTCTGATCATGGCTAGTCCTCGTTCGTTGAAGCCGGTGAAAATGGAAAGAACCGGCGACGATCGTAGCGCGAAATATACAGGGAGCGCCAGAGCGGTTGTGGTCTTGGATCAACAGTCTGTACGGACTACTGCCCCGCTCTTCGTCGAGGTGAAATGCAGCTTCGCCGCCCTTTTGCTTGCGCGCATCCCGGCTTGACGGCAATCTTGTCTCCTCTCGCCAATTGTGTAATTTGGCGCGCACTTCAGATCTGCAATGCAACCCGTCAACAACGACAACTTCGGCCCGTTGATCGCCTACCTGGTTCCGGGGTTCACTGCACTCTGGGGTGCCAGCTTCTTCTCCGAGACAATTCACGCGTGGCTTGCGGGTACGACGGCAGATGGACCGTCGATCGGGGGCTTTCTCTACGTCACGCTTGCCGCGCTCGCCGCTGGACTAACCGTCAGCACGATTCGTTGGGCGATCATCGACGCGATTCATCACCGCACTGGTATTCCGCGTCCCACGTGGGACTTTGCGCGCATGCAACAGCATTTCGACGCGTACGACCGTCTTGAGCGCAACCACTACGTCTATTATCAAGCATATGGGAACATGGTGATCGCTATGACCGCTCTCTGGGTTTCTTGGCGAATCAACACTGGGACGCTACAGATGCCAAACTTCGTTGATCTAGCGTTCGTATTTTTGACCGTGATCTTTTTCGCGGGGTCGAGAGATACGCTACGAAAGTATTACGTGCGCGTCTCAAACCTGCTGTGTACTGACGACAAGTCTAATGGGAATCCTCGGGGAATTGTCGACGACGACGCGACTCATGTCCGCGGCTGGCGTGATTTCTTTGGCTTGTCCGGCTGGTAGTCAAGCAGCTCACCGAGCCCGCATCCAAGGGCTCCGCAGAGCTTGTCCACCGTAGCGAGCGTCGTGTTATAGGTTGTGCGCGACCCCAGTGTCTCCACCGTGGCCTTCGACAGTCCCGCCCGGTGCGCGAGGTCGCCGTAGGTCAACCGTTCCCCCGTGCGTTCTTTGTACGCACGCATCTGTTCGCGCAGACGGACCACGATCACTTGACAACGACACGCGATCTTGTATTATCAATACAAGATCGGCTCCTAGGGGCCTATGTTCTTTCAAGTACCAAGATTGAAGATAGCGTCCCTTGGGAGCCGTGTATACCGAGGCGCCCCGCTTGTTGCTGGCGCCGTGACGAAGCGTTCAACTTAAGGAGCACGATGATGACCAACGGCGGAGGACATCCCCCAAAAGACACCAAACAAACCGTCGCGATCAAGGACAAACCGGGATCTGCGGGAAGCAAGAAGCCTGTCAAGAAGTAGCCGCACGTCCCATTGCGTGGAGTGCGCGATATCCACCACGGACTTCCGCCCCCCACTGCGGTCGATTCATTGCCCGCGGCGAGCGGCTGCCACGCTCGTCGCGGGTTCTCTTTGGCGTCCTCACCCTCGAATCTCGCCAGAAATCTTGTTGATGCAGTCGGAGCCCTTGCGTCAAACTGCCAGTTGATGGCAGCTTCCCTCCGGCTTGAAGGCGAATCCGACGACGAGTTCCGCGACCGTGCGAAACGTTCGGCGAAGTATGCGAAGTTGCTCGTCGACGCGGCCCTGGCAAATCACTGCATTCAAAGCTTCATCGACGATCCTGAGCTGCCGTACACCGAGGCAGGCGAGTGGCGGAGTCCCACGGTTCGCGTGGAGTATGAAGAAGCCTTTGCGATCGGCGGCATCGGTGAATGCCTTCACGCAACCCGGAATAAGTCGTGGGGCGA
>JBGTHH010000672.1:0-5910 GCA_041746275.1 Pirellulaceae bacterium
GCGTTGATCTCCAATTCTGTGATTCTAAGTCGCCAAGTCGCAGGGAACCAACCTCTCGTCACACGTAACGCGGTGAATTCAGTATGATGCTTCGTGTGACAACCTCCACGAGACAGCCCGATGGCTTGAGAAGTTCGGTGGTCCCGCCGCTCGATTTTCATCGCGGTTGGGCCATGGCTGCCGATTTATTGTTCCCGCCTGTGTGCAGTCTGTGTGCGATTCCTTTGTCGGACACGGTTCCGCGCGAGCCTCGCGTATTTCTCTGCGAGCGTTGTATTCTCGCAGTCACGGAAGCGACAGGACCGAGCTGCCCCGGCTGTGCCCGCCCACTTCCGCTGGGAGCTAACCTGACGGCCGCCGAGTGCCCCTACTGCCGCGTCAAACGCTTTCGATTCACGCGGGCCCTGGCCTTGGGCGTGTATGCTGGCACGCTACGGGAGGCCGTCTTGCAGATCAAACAAGCTACCGGAGAGTCGCTGGCACTGGCCCTCGGGCATTTGGTCGCCGAACGGCTGGAGCGCGAACTGCCCGAGTTACCGACCCATTTGGTGTCCGTGCCGACTCACTGGACTCGCCGACTGACGCGAGTGACCAACTGTCCAGAGGTCTTACTCGAAGTGATCGCCCGTCGATTTGCCGTTCGCAGCTCTCCCCGATTGCTGTATTGTCGACGTAAGACGAACAAGCAAGGGACGTTACTGCCTGTCGAGCGATTGTCGAACGTGCGGGGTGCCTATGCGGTATCCGCGGGCTACGATATTACAGGCGCGCATGTGCTGGTTGTGGATGACGTCATGACCACCGGTGCGACGGCCAACGAGATCGCCAAGATCTTGCTTCGACGGGGGGCCAAGTCGGTTTCCATTGCCGTAGTTGCACGAGGAATCGGTTTTGACGACTGAGCGGCCTTTCCGACAAGCCGCATTCACTGAACAATGAGCCACTGAACAACGAGCCCAGCAGCAGTCGCTCGATCCTGACTGCCTTGATAGTTAGAAGCCCGATCCACATAGGTTTTTGATGGAAGTCGCCTCGCCTAGTTCCACAACGCCCCCCAAGCCCCATCGGCCGTTTCGCCGAGCGGTGTTGCGCGGATTGGCGATCCTGATGCCACCGCTGTTGACGGTCGCACTCTTTATTTGGGCTTGGTCCGTCATCGAGACTTCCGTCCTGCGGCCCGTCGAGAGCCTAGCGAGCGAAGTCATCTCGCTCTACACGCGACAGGTGGTCGATAAGCTTCCGGCAGGTGCCACACCGATCACGGATGCCGACCGAGTTGTGGGTTACGAACATGGGGACCGACAATACCTGAAGCAGGCCGATGGCAAGTGGGTCGGTTACTTCACCGACGATTACATCCGCGAACATCACTTGCAGCGGCGAGTGGTGTTGCCGTTGTTCTTTTCCGTGTTCTTGTTGGTCTCGTACCTGCTGGGCAAGTTTGTCGCGGCCGGTGTCGGGCGGATGATCGTCAATTGGTTCGAGATCGTCGTTCAGCGACTACCGCTGGTCAGCAATGTCTATTCGTCGGTCAAGCAAGTGACAGATTTCGTGCTCAGCGAGCGCGAGATCGAATTCAACCGCGTAGTGGCGATCGAGTATCCACGGAAGGGCATCTGGTCGATCGGTTTCGTGACCGGCGAGAGCATGCTCGACATTCGTGCCGCAGCCAACGAGCCCGTGTTATCGGTGCTGATGCCCACGTCACCGATGCCCGTCACGGGCTTTACCGTGACGGTGCTGAAGAGCGAAGCGGTGGACTTGAATATCACCATCGATCAAGCCATTCAATTCGTCGTGAGTTGCGGTGTGGTGGTACCCAAACATCAACAGCGAACCGTGGAAACAGAGCTCGTTTCGCAGAAGATCTCCGCGGCCATTGCCCAACACAGCAGTAACAATGGAACCAGCGGAAACGCGCCTCGTGCCGAACAACGCACCGACAAACTCGAATCCTCCAACTAGACCCACGATTCGGCTAGGGACCCGCGCCAGTGCCTTGGCACGTTGGCAAGCCGAATGGGTCGCCAGCCGCCTCGAGGAGCTGGGGGCGAAAGTCGAATTGGTCTTTATCAAGACGGGTGGTGATGGCACGACCACACCGATCACGGCGAGCAGTGAACCGGGGCTGTTCACCAAGGAGATCCAACGCGCGTTGCTCGACGAACGAGTCGACTTGGCCGTGCATAGTCTCAAGGACTTACCCACCGACCCTGTTCCCGGACTGACTCTGGCTGCCGTTCCACCGCGCGAGAGCCCGCAAGACGCGTTCATCTCGAACGACTTCGCCACGCTTGCCGACTTGCCACTTGGTGCTCGCGTGGGCACGGGCAGCCGCCGCCGTCGCTCGCAGTTGCTGCATCAGCGACCTGACTTGCAAGTGCTGGATATTCGCGGCAATGTGGAAACGCGACTTCGCAAACTGGATGACGGCGAGTATGCCGCAATCGTCCTCGCCGAAGCTGGTTTGAAGCGTTTAGATCTAACCGCCCGCATCACGCAACTCATTCCGTGTAACATCATGCTTCCGGCGGTCGGCCAAGGGGCGTTGGGATTGGAAACCCGCGAGCACGACGCGTACACGATCGCCAGGGTAATGGCCTTGGATGACGCTTCCACGCACGCCAGTGTGTTAGCCGAGCGGGCTTTGTTGGCCGCCTTGCGCGGTGGTTGTTTGGCACCCGTGGGAGCGTGGGGGCGAGTCGTGGATCATGAGTTACAACTCGAGGCCGTGGTGTTGTCCGCCGACGGCTCCCGACGCATCGCCGCGACGGCGGCCGGCTCCCCGCAAGACGCCATCATCATTGGCCAGCGGGCGGCGGAGCAGCTTTTAAATCAAGGTGCCGCCGCCCTGATCGCCGAGTCGCGTCGCGATTAGCGTGCAAAATCAAAGGGGTCAGTTCGGTCTCGCATCCATCACCACGGCGGCGGGTACGCTTTCGACTGGAGGTGGAAGGATGACTTCTCTCTCCGGCCCTTCGCCTCGCTTCGTAACTATTGTTAACTTTTTCGATCGCAGTTTTATGCGCAGGTATACCTGGAGAGTCGTCAGATCTCTCGTATCTATTCCGTCCACAGAAACCAGTGAGTCACCCGCGCGCACTCCGTGTCCTTCGGCAATGCTGTCTTGAAGTACAACTCGAATCTGTTTCAGTTCTCCAGGAGGCGTGTCTTCCTGCAACGCAATTCCACACCGATCCCCCTCGTCGCGAAGGCCAAAATAGGGACTCGGTTTGAGGTACATTTTCTCACGTGGAAAATCGAAAACACAATGGAAGCGTCGCCAATAGTGCAGGCCAAGCAAAGTAACGTCGTGCCGTCCAACTACTAGCCCAAAATGCACGAACGGTCCCATTTGAACGCCATGCAGTTTTGCAGCGCTCGTGTATGCAAGTTTGTTATCGGGGCCGACTGTCGTGGCGAATCGCCGCAACTCCTGCCTTCGGAATAAATCGCTATACGCTTCTTCTTCTAGGTCCAGCGTCAAGACGGCTCCCGTATCAATGAGGCCCCAATACGCCAACCCTGGTGAGACCAGATCGACCACCGCACGACGCGCGACGGTTTCAAAGCCGATAGTCCGATCCTTTTGCTGAGGCGCTGCATCTTCTGAATTCATCAACGCGAACTGACCACGATGAAGGTCAAACTCCACGGCATATGTTCCGAGAAAGTCCATTCCAAGTACACCTTGGAATTCTCGACTGCTGAGGCGTCTGAGTTTGGTGAAATCCTTCGTTATCACCGGTAGGTCGTTCGGAAACGGGACACGCCCCTTCTCGGTCCCGCAGATAATAATTGCGGGCGACTTGTAAAGCGAGTCTCCCGCCTCGATGATCGCGTTTTCCAACGGCGTCTTGGGTTCGGTTGGGGTGAGACTTGCTCGGTAACGCTCATCGAGAGTCGTAGTCGTGCTTCCAGTATCAATGACAAACCGCAGATCCTGATCAAATACTTGAACAGGTACGGTAACCAAATCACCGTCCGTTTCTATCTTCGAAACAAGCAACTGCCGACGGTGAGTTCCACTCTCAGCCTCGGCATTTGCGGCAACTAAACATCCGACGGAAACCACGAAATGGGCGAGTAAAACTCTAGTCCATAGAAACGACATAGGTTTGCCGCCTAATTCAGCTGTAGGTATTCGTCGTAATTCGACTTCCGTGCTAGAACAGGATTTCGCCTTGAATGTCCAAACCATTCGGTAAGAGATCTTTCAACCGGGGATTAAACAAGTCGAGATCCCAGTCTGGTCTGATTCGAATTTCGCCACCCGGGATTTGAATCCTGTCAAGGTTCCGAAGTCGCCGCCAAGGGTCAATCGGGTCGTCCCAGTAAATTGGCGGCGATTGCCAGCGGAACTCATCGGCTGGTCGATTCGGTTGTTGACCGGGCATAAAAGGAATGTTAGGTGTGTCCCGAAACGGTACTTCCATCCAAATTGGTGGTAAACGTCGCATTTCACCTGATGAAGGCGGATATGTTGCCCAAGCATATGCTTCGTCTCCTACCCATGTCGCCTCTGCAGCATGCAAATCTGACGTGTAGACCGTGAATGCGGAGTCCTCTGTGCCTTGCCAAGTCGCAAGTGCGGTTAAGGCACTAGTTGCGTACACGCCGACCGCCGACGTTTCACCACCGACCCACCTAGAGAGGGCGTTATCAATTTCAGTGTTGTACGCGCCCCACGCTACGGCCTCGGCCGAGGTCCACACCGCGAGCGCCGCTTGTTCTGTGGCCCAATAGTCTGCCGAAGCAGCTAATTCCGCTGCGTCCCACGTCGCCATCGCGCTATCAACCGCAAACCGCCATGTCGATTGTTCCGCCGCCTCCGTTGTGTCCCATGCTGCCTCGGCGACTGCGATATCCGACATAAACTGCGCCCACGCCAACGCTTCGTCTGCCATCCACGTTGCAGCGGCTGGACCTTGAATTCCTACGAATACCGTCCACACTGTGTCCTCCGCAGAGATCAGAGTGTTCGCCGCGACCGTCATGTCATTACTGTACTGCAAGTACGCGGCATCCCAGCAGGTCATGTCCTCGGGAGTAGACGTACATGCATTTGCTAAATGATCGTTCGCGTCATCAACATCATCTCGGTAGTCCAAGATCGCTTGTGTGACGTCGTCTACGTACGTTTGCAGCGCCGGATCCACCACCGCATCGTAATTGCTGTCTGCAGTATCCACAGCATCATCGTACGTTCCGCGGGCGGAAGTTCCTGCGCTAAGCAGGGTTGAATCAGCGCCATCCATGGCCGTGTTATAGACAGAGTTTGCCGCGTCCACTGCAGCATCGAACACGACGTCAGCAGCGTTAAGGGCGGAATCAAATGCGGCAGATGCAACGAACTGTGCAGCGGCGTACGCCGCGTTTGGAACGGCCATTGTTGAGTCGTAATCTGACTGCGCTTGCGAAGCTTCTACACCATAACTTGCAGTCAATCCGTCGAGCGTGTTGTCGTAGGTGGTCTGGGCTGTGGCAATATCCGTTGCATATTTCGTATCCGCGCCTGCTACGGCGGAGTTGTAGGTCGAGATTGCTGCGGCTTCATCCGCGTAGAAATTCGCATCTGCAATATCGACCGCATCACCGTAACTTAGCCCCGTTAGGACGCGTCGGTCTTCTAGCCGTTCGAGTCTGAGCCGGGGTGTCGATGGTCCCTTTCGCCCACGAGATCGTTTTTTCAAAACAATCGTCACACGAAGCCCTCCCGTAGAAGAAAAGGAAGTGAGTTTACGTCAAACGTCGAAAACGCCAACTGCCCACTTTTGTTGACTTTTAAGCGATGCCAGCGTAAATAGAACGTGTCATAACGAAAAGTCAATACGTTAACATTGCGAATGTCACATGTTTTAGTCGTTGCCTCTATTTCATTAGTGCGTCGCGCAGTTCGCGGACGTTACC
>JBGTHH010000673.1:0-7930 GCA_041746275.1 Pirellulaceae bacterium
ACAACTGGGTGCACGGCATCAAGGATGGCCGCAGCTACTGCTGTGACGGATTGAGTCACTTGTACGATTTTCAGATCAACGGCTTGGGGGTCGGCGAGCCGGGTGCGGACGGTCGGGCCAGTGTACTGGCCATCAAGTCGGGCGAGGACTTACAAGTCAGCGTCCAGGCAGCGTCATTGTTGGACGAACAACCGCGCGAGGAGATTCGCCGCCTGCGGTGGGATCAGAAACCGTATTGGCATGTCGAGCGGGCTCGTATCGGCAATAGCCGCCAGGTTCCCGTCGAGTTGATTGTGAATGGCCAGGCCGTGGAACGACAGGAGCTGACGGCCGACGGTGAAGTCCAAACGCTGAAGTTTAACTATCGTCCCGAGCGATCGAGTTGGGTCGCGCTGCGAATCCTGCCGAGTTGCCATACGAATCCGATCTTTGTGGAAGTTGACGACAAGCCGATTCGCGCGAGCAAGCGGAGCGCGCAATGGTGTCTCGAAGCCGTGGATGTCTGCTGGACTCAGAAGGAACTGCGGACGCGTGCCGAGGAAAAGGCCGCCGCCAACGCGGCTTACGACGAAGCTCGCGCGGCCTATCAACGCATCTTGAACGAGTCGTTCGATGACACCGTCCGAGGTGCCGAATGACGGTGGATCCGGCTAAAAAGCAACAAGCCGCCAAAGTGGTGCGCGGACTGCGTCGCGATTACGCCGATGCGCAGTGTGCGTTGGTCCATGCCAACCCGTTTCAGTTGTTGGTCGCCACCGTGCTGTCCGCCCAATGCACGGACGAACGCGTCAACATGGTGACGAAAGTGTTGTTCGAGCGGTATCCAACAGCAGGCGATCTGGCCGCGGCCCCGATAGCCACGATTGAAACGATCGTTCAAAGTACGGGGTTCTTTCGCCACAAGGCCAAGAACATCAAGGCGCTGTCTCAACGCTTGGCGGATGATCACGGCGGCACCGTCCCGCGCGACTTCGAGGTTTTGACGAATCTTCCCGGAGTGGGACGCAAAACCGCGAATGTGGTCATGGGTACCGCGTTCGGCATTCCCACCGGCGTGGTGGTCGACACGCACGTCGCGCGGCTCAGTCAGCGACTGGGGCTGACCAATAACTCCGATCCGGTCAAGATCGAGCGCGACTTAATCGAACTGCTACCGCGAAGCGCGTGGATCGACTATTCTCATCGGTTGATTCATCACGGTCGGCGAGTGTGTAAGGCTCGCAAGCCGCAATGTGAGGCGTGTGGGTTCAACAAGATCTGTCCCAGGATCGGAGTCGAGGCTTAAATGATTCTCTCGGGCGAGGAGATTCGTAAACATCTGGGAACGAATATTATGCTGGAGCCGTTCGACGAATCGCGGCTCAATCCCAACAGCTATAACTTGACGCTGCATCACGAGATCATGATCTACGAGGAGGTCGTGCTCGACATGCGGCATCCCAACCGCATCCGGCGAATTCACCTTCCCGAGGACGGCTTGGTGCTCAGTCCGAATCAGCTTTATCTCGGCCGGACGGTGGAGTATACCGAGACCCATAATTTTGTTCCGATGATCGAGGGTCGCTCTTCGATCGGTCGCTTGGGATTGTTCGTCCATGTGACGGCGGGCTTCGGCGACGTGGGGTTCAAGGGGCATTGGACGCTGGAGATGTTCGCTGTCCAACCGGTGAGGATCTATCCGGGCGTGCCCATTTGCCAGATCTTCTATCACGAGATTAAGGGCGAGATTAAGGAGTACTGTAGCGAGAAATATCAGAATGCTCGCGACATCCAGCCCAGCTTGCTGTATCGGGAATTGAACCCAGGCGTCGCGGAACAAGACCCGCAGTTGGTCTTCGAGTTTGGTCGCGACAGGCACTGAGCCAACAACGTGAAAACCAGCGACGTGCCGACACGGGAGTAATGCAACGCAAGGCCATGGAAGACGACTACTACAAAATTCTCAACGTCGAGCGTAACGCGTCCGCCGCCGATATTCAGAAAGCCTATCGCAAGCTAGCGCGGAAATATCATCCAGACGTCAACCCCGACGACAAGACCGCCAAAAAGAAGTTTCAGGAGATCCAGAAAGCATACGAAGTCCTGAACGATACGGAAAAGCGGGAGATGTACGATCGCTATGGCAGCTCGTTTGAAACCATGGGGGCCGGTGGGCCTGGCGGCGGGGCTTGGCGAGGACAAGGGCCGGGGTCCGGTGGATACGCTGAGGTCGATTTCAGTCAATTCTTTGGTGGGGGAGGTCAGGAAGGCTTTGAAGGCGGGTTTGGCGATATCTTTCGGCAATTCGGGGGTGGAGCGACGGCCGGGCCGCGTCGCGGTCGGCAGCGACCACGCAAGGGAGCCGATCTGAGTCATCAATTGACCATCCCGTTCAACACGGCGGTCACCGGTGGAGAAGCTCGACTGAGCGTCAAGCGTCCTGACGGCAAGGTCGAATCGATCGCCGTGAAGATTCCGGCG
The DNA here is from genome assembly GCA_041746275.1 of Pirellulaceae bacterium. Lineage (GTDB taxonomy): Bacteria > Planctomycetota > Planctomycetia > Pirellulales > Pirellulaceae. The sequence goes on from JBGTHH010000673.1 coordinate 2,461, forward strand.
GGAATCGAAGACGGCAAATCGATTCGCCTGCGGGGTCAGGGCGAGGCAAGTCCGAATGGTGGTCCAGCCGGCGACATCTTGATCACGATCCAATCGGCTCCTCATCCTTACTTTCGGCGTCGCGGCAACAACCTAGAGGTGAACGTTCCGGTCACGCTGGCTGAAGCCGGCTTGGGAGCCAAGGTCGATGTGCCCACTCCCAAGGGAGTCATCACGCTCACGGTGCCGCCCGGTACTTCCAGCGGCAAACGGCTGCGAGTGAAAGGGCATGGGGTGCAATTGAAGGAAAGTCCGGGCGATCTGTATGCCGAGATTCAGATCGTGCTGCCGACACAAATCGATGCGGAGAGCGCGGAACTGATTCGCCAGTTCGACAAGCGTCAGCCCCTGAAACCACGAGCCGATTTGCGCTGGTAACACATCCAAGGGTGAACTGGGATGAGCCATATGATGAGCCGCTTCGAGTCCGCTTGGCTGCTGGCGCAACAGGCCCAGCCCTTGATTCGCCGGCTCGATCCACAGACTCGTGCTAAAGTTCTAGCGGCGCTGGCAGGCTTGGTGATCTTGGGGTTTGCCCTGATCGCGTTCGTTTGGCTGGCTGGCCGTGCCACGCGTCGTTATATGGGTGTGACCAAGGAGCCCGATCATCGCCCTAACTCGATTCAGCCCGATGATTGGGCGCACAAACCGCTGGTCCCTCCTCTTGATGAACCACCATCCTCAAATAGCTAACTTGCATAATTTTTCTCGAATTCAAGGCGAATCTTAGATCATGTCAACCTCTCCCGCTGACTTGCCCCTGGAGATCAATGTCCAATCGGTGAAATCGCTACGGGATCAGGGCGAGGCGTTCTTCTGGCTCGACTGCCGCGAGCCGAGTGAGTATGCGATTGCCAAGCTGGAGGGCGCGGTTCTCATCCCGATGAGTGAAATCGCCGGGCGAATCGGCGAATTGGCGAGCGTCCGCGATCAGCGGATTATCGTCCACTGCCACCATGGCGGGCGCAGCATGCAAGTCACCCAGTGGCTGAAACAGCAGGGATTTCCGCAGGTCCAGAACATGGCGGGTGGCATCGATGCTTGGTCGATCGAGATCGATCCCGCCGTGCCGAGATACTGAAAACGGGCGATTTCGTAAGAACTCGCCGTTCATTCCGAGAGCGCTGGCCCGAGTATGGGGCTGGATTGTCACTCTAGGTCGAAGTAACCTATGGAAAGTTATCCTTCCGACTGCGGAAACCTTTGGCTGCGGTCCCAACCACACCGCAACGGTTTTCGCCCTGTAAGCTTCCCGATGCACTCCATGAGGTAGTCTGATGAGATCGTCGCTTGTTGGTGCCGTGCTGTTCGCCTCCCTCGTGTCGCTGAACTTGGACTTGATCGCACAGGAATCGATCTTTCCGGATAAGAATCTCGAAGCCGTCGTGCGCAAGAGCGTCTTCGAGAAACGTAACAACACGGAGCCGCTGGTCGAGGCCGACGTCGTGAATATCTCGACGATCGTTGGCAAAGGGAAAGGCATCCAGGATCTGACCGGATTGGAAAAGTGCCGCAGTCTGGCCTTGCTGGATCTGGAAGAGAACGCCATCGAAAAGATCGACGCCTTGTCCGAACTGAAGAACATTCAATCGCTGAATCTGGCCAAGAACAAGATCGCCAACATTCAACCCCTGGCAGGTTTAACGAAGCTGCAGTACGTGCAGTTGGCGAACAATCAGATCAGCGATCTGGCACCGCTCAGTAAGTTGGAGAACCTGCGTTCGCTCTATTTGTCGAACAACCAGGTCAAGGATCTGGCACCCTTGGGCGAACTGAAGAAGGTCTGGTCGTTGTACGTCGATGGCAACCAGATCGAGGACATTCGGCCACTCGCCGGAATGCCGAAACTCGACTCGCTGGATCTGCGGGGTAATCAAGTCGCGGATATCGCTCCTTTGAAGCAACTGACCGAATGGAAATTCCTGTTCCTCGACAACAACAAGATCACGGACTTGGGCCTTTTGATCGAGATGGCCAAGGCGGACAACGAGGGTTCGCGGCGTTTCGCCCCTTTCTGGCAAGTCTATCTCGCCGGCAATCCCCTGAGCGACGACGCCCAAAAGGCCCAACTCGAACAATTGAAACAACTCGCCAAGACCGTCGCGTTCTAATGGAGAGTCGCGCGGCCTGCGGAAACTAAGCCGCTCGTCGCACGCCGAGATATCGAGCGACGCTGGGACGCAGGGTCGCGAAATGTAGGCCGGGTTCGTCGCGAATCGCGCCGGCGACTTGAGCCAACTGTTCATCGACATTCAATGCCAAGTCGATGAAGATCCACTTGCGGCCCGCGAACTCGCATGCGCCCCCGCCGGTGCCGCCGAGCCATTCGTGACGGATTTGAAATCCGAGTTGTTGCGCGACTTCACAACATTGTTCGAGCAGTTCTACTGTGTGCATCCTAGCTTATCCATTCAGCCAGATCCGTGGCCTCTCCAAACGCGGTCGGGATTATATCGCGTTGGGTTTCAGTTGCCCAGCTCGAATCGACGATATCCCCAAAGCCCTTAAGTAATAACCGCGTAAAGAGTTAAGGAATTCGCATCACGTAAGACAGGCAGAACACTGCGACGCGGTAATTCAGCGAAACTTTCATCGACTCGGCACACCACGATCCCGCCCCATACGACATGACCGAAAAAACCCCGGATCTGAACGAACAAGTCGCCATCCTCAAGGCGCAACTGGCCCAGGCTCAGAAGATGACGGCACTTGGAGAACTGGTGAGCACCACGACTCACGAGTTTAACAATGTGTTGATGACGATCATCAACTATGCCAAGCTCGGGTTGCGGCACAAGGATGAAGCGTCGCGGAACAAAGCCTTCGAGAAGATTCTGGCGGCCGGCCAACGCGCGGCCAAGATCACCAACTCGGTCTTGGGCGTGGCGCGCAATCGCTCGGATGGTTTCGAGTCGACCGATTTGTGCAAGCTGGTCGAGGAGTCGATCGTCTTGTTGGAACGCGAGTTCAGCAAGTATCGGATTCAAGTGGATAAGCAGTTGGGGCCCGCTCCCGACGTGATCGCCAACGGCAATCAGATTCAGCAAGTGCTGCTGAACCTGTTGATTAACGCTAGGCAGGCGATTCAGGAGCGGGGTCACGTGCTGATTAAGGTCGAGCACGATCAGGTCAATCACACGGTCGATCTCATCATTCGCGATAGCGGCGCGGGAATTCCCGCCGAGAAGTTGCGCCGTATCTTCGATCCGTTCTTCACGACTAAGGCCGGGCCGGACGAGACGGGACGCGGTGGGACAGGCTTGGGGTTATCTTCGTGCCGCGACATCATCGAAGCCCATCGCGGCAAAATTCGCGTGGAAAGCACCGTGGGCGTGGGAACTTGCTTTACGATCAAGCTGCCACTGGCTCGTAAGCCCATCCCTTCGCCCGTGGTCAATCGCGAGCTCGCTCCACCAAGTGCCTCGTCGGTGGTGAATTCCTGAGAGCTGTCCGAAAAGAGGGCAGACCCTTTGGAGGCGAGTCGATTTCACTGGGTTTTTGGCCTCGGCGGAGAGGATCAGACTCCTTTTCGGACAAGCCCTGAGCCTTGTCGTCAGTGATGCCTGCCCAGGAGTCGGGGGCCGGCGGATGAGGAAGCGGCCAGCCGTCCGTGCAGGTGGGACAAGATCTCTTGTTCCAAGCTGATGTCGCGTCCCAGGGGAATCCATCCCAGGCTCGTCGCCGTTTCGCCGGGTTTTATTTCATTGCGTACCAACGAACCGTCGTGCCTGAGGGTCGCTTCGCCTGCCGTGGAATGCTCGGGACGCTGTACATCCTCCAATTCCTTGAAGACTGCGACTTCGATCGAGTAACCCGCCGCGACTGGCATCACGCGGACGCTGGCATAGCGACGAACGGATTGCAGTGTGGCGTGCAGCTTCTCGTAACCGCGTGTCGAATCGCGACGCCACGGTTCGAGTAGTGTGGCTCCCGTGCGCGGAATGGTTTCAATGCGTCCCTCGGTGATGACTTCACCGACGATCCGTACGCGTTCCTCTCGTTCAATTTGAAAATAATCGTCGATCGTGTCGACTACTTGATTCCACACGAACTCGTGATCTTGAACCGGCACAAACATGGGGTTGTTGAACTCCATGGCCGGGCTCATGCCAGCGTCGCCGATCGGTTCATGCAGTGTCGGCAGCCAATGGTGAGCACAGCCCACCAACGTCACCAAGACGAACCCCAAATAGGCGTGGCGATACGACATGCGAGCTTCCGAACGAAGCCTAGATTGAGCCTCGGCGTGACACCCGCGAGGCCTGGGAAACGGGGGCACAGTGTGGCCGAATGCGCAGCCGCCCGCAAGAGCAACTCGGGCTAAGCGGCGCGGCGGGTGCTAGCGTGTTCCGTGGCCAAGCGTTCGACTTGAGCGGCGGTCAACAAGCGAAACTTGGCTTGCTTGCCCGTGCCTTCCTCGATCAACACCAGCGACTTTTCGTGCAACATGCGAGGCACATAGAACCACGATTTTTGCAACGAATCGCGGTCTTGATCGGCGCTGATCACGAGTAAGTCGGAGCTCAACAAGGAGTTCGCCGAGCGAGCCAGCGCCGAGAGGGGATCGCCGGGAATGAGCCGCGCGTTGGCTCCCGTGGCTTTGAGTTGTTTATGTGCCGCCTTCAGCGTCAGGCCCGTCTGAGGCTGGGATCGAGCTTCGAACAGATCGATGCCGGTGTAACGAATCTGCTCGTCCGGGCGATAGCGTCCCGCCACGGCAATCATCCGCTGCGCCCGAACTCCCAAACCGACGCCCATTTCGACGATCGATAGCGGAGCTAACCGGCGGATGGCTTGATAGATCGCTCGCTCATGAGCTGGGCGTGACAGCCAGGTAAGATAAGCAAGCTTGAGAACGCTAATGTTGTTCACGAAGGCACGTCCCTGTGCTGAAGTCGCGATCAGACGACACCAAGTGTCCAATCCCTCTCTTCAATGTCGGATGACGTTCGCCTTCGAGTCGAGCCAATTTCCGACGAGTTCCAATTCCGCTTCCTGGATTGGGGCGAACCGCGTGTTTCGCAAATGCAACCCGTGTCGTCCGTTGTCAACGAAGTTCGACATCGAGGGCTCGGTTCGTGGCGAAGTGGGGTGGTTTTGGATAAGGGCGGAGCTGGCTGCCTGCTTTCCAGGAAAACCTGTCCTATAGTTTTCTGTGGCTGACACAAGGACGCGTGGTAGCCCGCCGGACTTATCAACACCCGCCCGATTCTGGGCTGGCGACAATCATCGAAGCTGTCGCGATTCGTCTGGCCGACTTCGTGGTCTACATCCTTGACGAGAACCAGCCATGCGTCCCATCGATCGGCTACCGACCCTGCAGCGATATGCTCGTTATGAAACGTTCGAGGAGCGGTTGGCGCTGACGGCGCAACCGTTGAGCGACTGGGCATTGGGCTTGAGCCCGAGTCTGGAGCACCACTATATCGAA
>JBGTHH010000674.1:0-2617 GCA_041746275.1 Pirellulaceae bacterium
AGCATTTGGAGTTTGTCGACGCGGCCCTGAAGAACTAGATCGCTCTAAGTCGAATCGTGAGTCCCGTCGTGTTGCGGTGCCCGGAGGTAGCGCTTCCTGACCGCGTTGTCAGGATTCGTCCAGCCAATCGCAGGAGGCGTCCTCGTGGGGTTCTCGAGCACGTTGGAGCAGCTTGATCAATTCTCGCTGCTGCGTCGCGGTGAGGTGTCCGAGTTGCCGGGCGTGCATCTCGCGAACCGCCGTGGCCATTTCGGCCAGCAGGTTGAGCCCCGTTTCAGTGATGGCGACTTGCACGACGCGCCGATTCGCGGCGAGACGTTCGCGCGCGATGAGTTGCCGCTGTTCTAACCGATCCAACACACGCGTCGTGTCGGGACCACGGGAGATCAAGCGTTTGCCCAACGCGAGCGTGGGCATCGAAGCGGGATAGACGGAGCGTAACAACCGCAGGGCATTGTACTGTTGGGGCGAGAGCTGATAGCGTCCAAACAATTCGTCCTCGACGGCCTTGAGGCAGTCATAGGTTCGCCACAATTGCAAGAACGTTTGCTGCTCGAGTGAATCAAACCGCTGTCGCGTGGCGTCTGGATCTTTTGCTGCTGCCATCGCCAGAGCATTGCCTCAGCTCAGTTAGCGATCAAACCACTGCTTGATCATATGCAGCGTGGTGGCGCGACCGGCGCGCGCGATGGAATCCGTCAGCGGGATTTCCTTGGGACAGACAGCCACACAATTCTGAGCGTTGCCACAGACTTGCAGGCCCCCTTCGCCCATCATCGCCTCGATTCGTTCGCCCGCGATATTCTTGCCGGTGGGATGCATGTTGAAGAGCACCGCTTGGCTGATGGCGGCCGCACCAATAAACGAAGTGTTGTAGGCCGCCGACTTGCGCTTCTCGAAATCGGTGTCGCTTTCCCCGTCCTGTTGGAACAATTCCACCTTCGTATATTGCGGGCAGGCCTCGAGGCAGCAACCACAGGACATACATTCACTCAGCGGATACGCGACTTCCTGCTGAGCCCGCGATTGCTTGGGGCCCGCTCCCATGTCGTCGTACCCGTCGACGGGCACCCAAGCCTTGACGCGTTTCAGGGTTTGGAACATGCGCGATCGATCCACCATCAGATCGCGCAGCACCGGAAACTTCGACATCGGCTGCAACTCGATCTCTTTCGGGTTGTCTTCCAGCAGTCGGTCGACCAGCGCCGTGCAGGCCTGCCGCGTGCGACCATTGACGAGCATTGTGCAGGCACCGCACACCTCCTCCAAGCAATTACAATCCCAAGCCACCGGCGCGACGGCCTTGCCATCCACCGTCTTGGCGTTGGCCGCCACTCGTTGCAGCACGCTGATCACGTTCATGTCGTGTTCGTACTTCACACGGTGCCGTTCCCAGTAGCTGTTATGCCCCGGTGCGCCTTGACGCAGAATGCGAACCTCGAAGGAGTCGGTTGTGCGTGATCCGTTGTGAGTTGTCTCAGCCATATACCTTACCGCTGGGAGGTGACCAATGAGTTGTTGTCGGTTGGATCGTGTCGTGGGTGTACTTCAAGAAGACTCACGAGCGTCTCACGCCGTCGCGCCGACGCCCGGCGCCGTGGGCTGGGCGGCTCCATTGCCACCGCTGCCCGTTTCGCGAGCCGCATGTCGCTCGTTCCAAACTTCCTCGATGACCTCGGCCCCCACCAAGCCATACAACCGTGGCCGAGGCGTGATGAGCGAGGTGTCGACATCTTCATAAGTGATCTCGGGTTCGTTGTCGTTCCAGGTGGCAATCGTCGACTTCAGCCACTTGCGGTTATTCTCGTCAAAGCGGTCACACCACTGCTGGGCTTCGACGCGCCGTCCCGCATGGTCGGTACTGACGAGACTGGGCATCTTGAACGCCGGTTTGTAGTGTGCTCCGCGGCACTCGTCCCGCTGCCAGGCACCCTTCACGATCGTCTTGGCCAGCGGGAACATGTCGAGCAAAGCCTTGGTGAAGACGACGTTCTGGTTGGTCCAGTTGCCGGTATCGGAGAGCGAACACTTTTGAGCCCGCTCGTGTAATTCCATGAGGCTGGCATAAGCCGCTTCGAGTTGATCATTGCGTCGAACGACCGTGGCCGCCTTGGTCATCAGATCGCCTAACTCCTGGTGTATGAGATAGGGATTCTCACGTCCCGCCGGTCGCTTTAGCAGGTCTTGATGTTGCTGCTGATGGCGATTGACCTCGCGCTCGAACAGTAATGAACTTTGGTCCGCCGCCGCACCCTTTTGACTACCCAGTAAGTTCTCGATGCCGGGAGCGACGATCAGACCGCTAAAGATGCAACTCAATAACGAGTTGGCTCCCAACCGATTGCCACCGTGATACTGGTAATCACATTCGCCAATCGCATACAGGTTGGGGATATTCGTCGATTGATTGACTGGTGATCCCAGTTGCAGACCGCCATCGGCCGTCCGCTCATAATCGGCCCACAATCCACCCATCAGGTAATGCACCGCCGGGAAGATCTTCATCGGCGTGAAACGCGGATCGACTCCCTGGAACTTCTCATAGATCGCCAGGATGCCACCCAGTTTTCGCGTCAACTCCTGGGCGTCGATGTGGGTCAGATCGAGATAGACGCAC
>JBGTHH010000675.1:0-1702 GCA_041746275.1 Pirellulaceae bacterium
CAGCGACTGAAAGCGGGCTCCGCCACCTGCCTCGAAGTATCGGATGCCCGCGTCGCGCGCGGCCTCCAACGCGGGCAGAAAGTCCTTGGTAAACACCCGAGCGCCGTAGACCGATTGAAAACCGTCTCGAAACGCCGTACACATGAACTTGACTGGTTTGGGCATCGTTTCACTCAGTGGTCACAAGATAGTTTGCCTGTTTCGGAGTTCCCCTTGCGGCTCCAGGCGAACCACGGCAAGCGGATCGTCGACAACTTAACTCTCAATTCACCAGCACCGACCACAGGACGCCCGCGGCGACGGCCGAGCCGATCACGCCGGCGACATTCGGGGCCATGGCGTGCATCAGCAGGAAGTTGTTCGGGTCTTCCTGCTGTCCGACCATTTGCACGACGCGCGCCGAATCGGGAACGGCGGAAACGCCGGCCGCCCCGACCAGCGGATTGATCTTCTCCGTGAGACACAGATTCATCAGCTTGGCGAACAACACACCGGCTCCGGTCGCGACGGCGAATGAGGCGGCACCCAAACAGAAAATGAAAATCGAACTGGGCGTGAGAAAGTTCTGGGCCTTGGTACTGGCACCGACGGTGAATCCGAGCAGGATGGTCACGCTATCAATTAGCGACGTACGCGCGGTTTGAGCAAGTCGCTCGGTAACTCCGCTTTCCTTGAGCAAGTTGCCGAAGAACAACATGCCCAGCAAGACCATCGCCCCGGGGGCAATCAGCGAACAGATCATAAAGGCCACGATCGGAAACAAAATCCGTTCGCGTTTGGACACATGTCGCGGCGGCTTCATGCGGATCAAGCGTTCCTGACGCGTGGTTAGCAGCTTCATGATCGGCGGTTGGATAACCGGCACCAAGGCCATATACGAGTAAGCCGCGATCGCGATCGGACCGATCATGTGCTCGGCGAGTTTCGAGGCGAGGAAGATGGCGGTCGGACCATCGGCTCCGCCAATGATGCCAATCGCACCGGCCTCGGCCGGCGTGAAACCCAAGAACAACGCACCGAGGAAGGTGGCAAAGACACCGAATTGAGCGGCAGCTCCCAGTAGCACCAATTTAGGGTTCGACAGCATGGTCGAGAAGTCGGTCATCGCGCCGATGCCCAGGAAAATCAGCGGCGGAAAAATGCCCTAGCGAACTCCGAAGTAAATATAAGCCATCACGCTTCCAGGATTGAATCGCACCTGTTCGCCGCCGCCGGCGATTGCTTCCGTGACGACCGCGCCGTCCTCAACGACAATACCTCCCATGTCATACACGCCCAGCGACATCTCGGGCAAAAAGGGGATGTTGCCGACGAGGACGCCGAAGCCAATCGGGAGCAGCAACAGCGGCTCATAGTCCTTGATGATGGCCAAAGCAATGAACACCAACCCCACCACAATCATGATGGCGTTGCCTGGCTCCATCAGCCAGAAACCGGTGGTCTGGAGAAACTTCAGCAGGATTTCCATCGACTCTCACTTGCGGCGTCGTTGATTCATTTGACGTGATGATGTAGGGCGAAGCCAATCGCGACGGCCACGGCTTCGTCGTCGACGGACTTGGGAGGCGGAGTCGCGTGGTGATCGCGTTCCGGAGGCAGCACGCCGTGCAATGCCGACAAGATCCGGGGCATCGCCGAAATGGCCAGCGTGATGAGCGCTAACGAAATGAACACGATCGACATCCCCGTGATCGCGACACCA
>JBGTHH010000676.1:0-2145 GCA_041746275.1 Pirellulaceae bacterium
GGATGCAGGGCGGGCCCAGTCATCTCGATCTGTTCGATCCCAAGCCGGAGTTGCAGCGATACGACGGGAAGACGTATCCGGGGGAGATCAAGTACGACAACGCGGCGCAAGCCAGCTCGCGCGTCTTGGGAAGTCCCTGGAAATTTGCCAAGCACGGCGAGTGTGGCATGGAGTTGTCCGAGTTGTTGCCGGCACTTGCCAATGTAGTCGATGACATTTGCCTGATTCGATCGATGCGAACCGGTGTGAACAATCATGGGCAATCCATCCGCGCGATGAACACGGGTCGCATCCTCGACGGCCAGCCGACACTGGGAAGCTGGCTGACGTATGGGCTAGGCTGCGAGACGCAGAATCTACCCGCCTACATGTCGCTCATCGATCCAGGGCAGTTGCCGGTGCTGGGCGTCGAGAATTGGTCGAATGGTTACCTGCCCGCCTTGTTTCAGGGAACGGTTGTGCGGCCGCAGGAGCCCCGCATCCTCAACCTGACGTCGCCGCCGCGCTGGCAAGGCGAAACGCAGCAGCGGTATCTCGGCTACCTCGAACAGATCAATCGCCGTCATCTCGAACAACGTCCGGGCGAACTCGATCTGGAAGCCCGCATCGCGAGTTATGAGCTCGCCGCCAAGATGCAAACGGCGGCCAAGGAGGCCCTCGATTTGAATCAGGAGACCGCGGCCACCAAGCAGATGTACGGCCTGAATGATCCGGCGACGGCGGACTACGGAGCGCGCTGTTTGATCGCGCGGCGACTCGTCGAACGGGGTGTCCGGTTTGTGCAAGTCTTTACTGAGAACCAACGTTGGGACCATCACAACAACATCCGCGTCGGATTGCCGACGGCCTGCAAAAAGGTCGATCAGCCATCGGCAGCGCTAGTGCGGGATCTCAAGCAGCGCGGCTTGCTCGACAGCACGCTAGTGCAGTGGGGAGGCGAGATGGGCCGCTTGCCCGTCATTCAGAACGATGTCGGCGACGCCAAAGTCGGTCGCGATCACAACACGGATGGCTTCAGCATGTGGTTGGCCGGCGGAGGTGTCCGAGGTGGTATGGTCTTCGGCAATACGGATGATTTCGGACACAAGGCCGTCGAGAACGTCGTGAATCACTACGATTACCACGCCACGCTGCTCCATCTGTTCGGCTTGGCTCCCGAGCGACTGGTCTATAAACAGAACAATCGCGAACGCTCGCTATTGGAAGGGGAGGGGAGAGTCGTTCACGAGATTCTCTCCTAAATTTGGCGAGGGCTTCCAGCCTGTGAGTCACAACCTAAACGATTCGCGCACGACGTGTGTGTGATGGCGAGAGGCTCTCACGCGATGGCCCGGCACCGAATCGACATTGGTCCCCGGACGCGCTGACCGCTATGATGCCTGTATCATGGCGACTCTGATCGATGGCTACAATTTATTGCATGTGACGGGGATTTTCGGTCACGGCTCACAGCGCGGAGCGTTCGAGCAATCACGCCGAGCGTTGCTGGACTTCCTGGTGACTTCGATGGACGAAGCGGAGTGTGCTTTGACGACAGTAGTCTTTGATTCCGCTGAAGCACCTCCCGGCCTGCTGCGTCAGTTTCAACACCACGGCCTGACGATACACTACGCGAGTGGTTACGAAAGTGCGGATGAATTGATCGAGGAGTTGATACGTCGCGCGGATGCCCCGCGGCAATTGACCGTTGTCTCCAGCGATCATCGTGTGCAACGCGCGGCCAAACGCCGCCGGGCGCGAGCCATCGATAGCGACCTGTGGTATGCGGAGATCCGCCAGCGCCGTAATCGGGAACCACATGCAAAGTCGCCGACATCCCAGAAGCCCAGCGCCCCATTGCCGGACTCGGAAGTCGCTTATTGGCTCGAACAGTTCGGGGATGTGGCGATCCACGAGGCAGCACGGCGAATCGACCCGCCAGTTCGCGACGCGCGTGCGAACGCATCCCAGCGTGACAAAGCGCGCGAGGTGGCGGATGACATCTCCGATCTGAGCAATCCCTTCCCGCCGGGCTATGCCGAGGATCTGCTGGACCTTGAGTAATCCAGAACGATGCTCCAGACGGCCGGACATTCCGAAACAGTGATCGCGTCCCGCGTTGCGGGCCCGCGGTCCGCCGATCTATAATCAAACGCTACTGGGAGC
>JBGTHH010000677.1:0-7450 GCA_041746275.1 Pirellulaceae bacterium
GCAAGACGAACTCCAAGATCACGGCGGTCTATAACGAAGGCATCGTCGGCGTGCGGACCTCGAAGGTGTTTGTGCGTCAGACGGAGAACCTGCGCGACTTCGACAAACTGGCGGATGAGATGTGGGAATATTCGGTTCGTAATGCCGTTTTATCCGCCGTCTACCTGCCGCTGGTCTTGACGCTCAGCAGTGTGGCCATTGCCGGTGCCTTGGTGCTGGGCGGGCGCGAAGTGCTGCTGGGGACGCTCTCGATTGGCGAAGTGGTCATGTTCATGTACTACGCGCAATTGTTCTTCGCACCCGTGCAAGACCTGTCGGCTTGGTTCGCCGAGCTTCAGATGGCTCAAGCTTCGGCGGAACGCGTGTTGGGCCTTGTCGAGGCCACGCCAGATGTTCGAGACACAGACGCGGTGGCTCGGCGCATCGCGGAGACAGGCAGCGATGGACATCCCGATGCGCTGGGACGAATTGAGTTTCAAGATGTCGGCTTTCGCTACCGCCACGGGCCGCAGATCGTCGCGGGATTCAACTTGGTCGTCGAGCCAGGGCAAACGATCGCGCTCGTCGGAGCCACGGGTGGTGGCAAGTCGACGATCGTAAATTTGCTCTGTCGCTTTTACGAACCGACTGAAGGCCGCATCCTGATCGACGGGATCGATTACACCGATCGCAGTCTCCGGTGGTTTCAGTCGCATCTGGGCATCGTGCTCCAGCAACCACATCTGTTCAGCGGAACCATCGGCGAGAACATTCGCTACGGAGACCTCGCGGCGTCGCAGCAACAGATCGAAGATGCAGCTCGCTTGGCCGGGGCCCACGAGTTCATTGCCGCCTTGCAGCACGGCTACGACACGCCCGTCGGGGAGGGCGGGAATCAATTGAGTCTCGGGCAGAAGCAGCTTGTCTCGTTCGCGCGGGCGGTACTCAAACGGCCGCGCCTGCTGGTCATGGACGAAGCCACTTCGTCGATCGACACCGAAACCGAGCAGCAGATTCAGGCCGGTTTGGCTCGCGTTCTGGCCGGTCGGACCAGCTTCGTCATCGCGCATCGCTTGTCGACGATCCGCGCCGCAGACCGCATTCTGGTCATCGAGAAGGGTCGGATTGTGGAACAGGGGACGCACAGCGAACTCCTGCGGCAGGGCGGCCACTACCACGATCTGTACACCGAGCAATCCATGCGCGACATCGTGCGAATCGACAACGTGCTCGGTGTCACCGCGAGCGTCGTCGATCAGTAACTTGGCCTGCCTCAGTTGCCGAGTCCTCGGCAATAGCTTTGAATAGTGCCATACGCTCACGCGGAACGAACCCGCCGCCCCCACTGGTGATCGAAGCGTCAGTGGGAGTTGAAACGAGCCGATGTACAACTACCTCGCCTCCAACCAGAGAGACCTCACCATGAAGAATTGGACTTACCCGACGGTTGTCGTGCTGCTGATTACTTGCTGGACCTGCGCCTCACTTCCGGCTGCTGAACCGATCCCTGGCATTGGACCCAAGGGCGAAGTGCGAAAGTTGCATGGAGAGTTACAGTTCACCGAAGGGCCAACCTGGGACGGCCAGGGAAATCTCTACTTCAGTGACATTCCGGCCAATCGCATTTACAAGGTCGACTCGGCGGGCGCGTTGTCGGTCTTTCTCGAACCCTCGAATCACACCAACGGCTTGATGTACCATCGCGGCCGACTGCTGGCGTGCGAGATGGATGGGCGGTTGGTGGCGATCAACTTGTCGAACAAGGAAACCAAGGCGATCGCGTCGCAATACAACGGCCAACGTTTCAACGCGCCGAACGATCTGGTCTTCGATCGCACGGGAGGTGTCTACTTCACCGATCCGCATTACCGCGCTCCCATGCCGTTGCCGCAACAGGTGGTCGCGGTCTATTACGCCGCAGCCGACGGCCAAGTGACGCGGCTGATCGATGATCTCAAAGCTCCCAACGGCGTGATTCTGTCGCCGGACGAGAAGACGCTGTACATCATTCCGTCGGCGCAGAAACAGATGATGGCGTATCCCGTGGTGAGCCCTGGGAAACTCGGCGCGGGCCAAGTCTTTTGCGAACTACAACAGCCCGAGGGAAAAGACGATACCGGCGGCGATGGGTTGACGATCGACACGCGCGGCAATCTGTACATCACATCGGGCCTGGGGATTCAGGTCTACGATCCGAGCGGCAAGTTGCTCGGCATTCTCAGTTTTCCCGAACAGCCCGCGAACTGCACGTTTGGTGGCCCCGATAATCACACGTTGTTTGTCACGGCTCGGACGTCGCTCTACGCGGTCGAAATGGAAGCCGAGGGCCATGTGTTTCCCGGCAAGACGGAATGATGGTTACGCTTCCGAAAAGGGGTCTGACCCTCTACGTTGAGGCCCAAGAACCAATGAAACCGACTCACTTCGAAAGGGTCTGACCCCTTTTCGAATAGGCTTTTCGTCCCAGCCGACTTAGCTTGACGAAACGCTTCGTCGATACCGGGGAATCCACAGTCTTGTTTTGCTTCCATGCTTGGGGATCTTGCGATGAAGTTTTTATGGTCCTGCGTCCTCTGGCTCGCACTGCCCGTCTTTGCCGCGGCTGGAACGAAGACCTGGGACGGGAAGCATGACACGCAGCGGATCGAAGTGACGGTGGTGTACTTCGTCCCCAGCGATCGTCAGCCGTTGGCGGATTGGCGAGATCGCGTGAGCTATTTCTGTCGGCGAATCGAACAGTTTCACGAACGTGAATTTCAGGGGCAATCCACGTTGAAAGCCGATATGCACGACGAACCGCTCGTCTCCCACGCGACGACCGACGAGTTACGTCGCGGCGATGGCGACGCGATTTTCTTTAGGACCTTGCGAGAAGCGGACGAACGTTTGCAGTTTGCTCGTGGCGAGCGCACGGCCTTTCCGGTCCTGCTGGTGCTCAGCGAAATTAATTGGCGACCGCTGGACGATTTCTATCGTTTGCAGCCGCGAGATGGAAAGCTCGTCTTCGAGGGCAACTATACCAAGGAAGAGCATTTTCCCGGCGCGGCGGCGGGAGGAGCGCGGGCCACGTATCTGGCGGATCGAGGCGTGGGCTGGGGGTTGGTCAGCGCGGATGGTTGGCGAGTGCCCTATCGTGGATCGGACTGCGTCGTCTATCACGAAGGCTGCGGGCACACCGTGGGCCTGCCCCACCCCGAGCCGGGAAATGGGTCGGTGATGAGTCTGGGTCAGTATATGGGCTGGATCAGCGAATCGTGGCTCGACAAAGAGCAAAAGACTCGATTGGGCTGGGAGCCACGCGACATGGCACCCAACAGTCAATTGGAGCTCTTCTCTCGCTTCCGCGCGTTACCTCAACCGCTGGTTCCACGGCCTGGCGAGAGCGTGACACTCGCGCTCGACTGGCCGGACGACGCGCAGGTCGACACGTTGCGAGTTCGGTTTCAAACCGCAGTGGATGCTCCTTGGATCGACGTTGTGCAGGCGTGGGATGGCGATTTCCCCTGTGAGGCGACCCTGGGAGTGTTTGACCGAGCTACGCCCGTGAGTTATCGCGTCGATGTGAAATTGAAAAATGGAGCGACAGCGGAACTATGGGGCTACCTCCAAGTCCGTGAGGATCCGCGGCGCAATCCGCTGCCATTTACATTGTCTCCCGATTTGCTTTCGCTCGCTCCGCAACTCGATGCAGTCGACGAGATGGTGGGCTTGCCTGAGAAAGAACTTGACCTGCTGGAGATCACGGATCCGGCTAAGTGTTGGTCTGTCGGCGTTTGGTCGAAGGATGGTGCGACCCTGGTCAGCCCGAAGCAGTACGGTGCGCGATTGGAATTACCCTATTCGCCACCAGCGGAGTATCGACTGACCTTCATTGTCGAACCGCTGGACGAGCCGAACGGTTTGATTCTCGGACAACGCTCTGGCGACAATCGTTTTGTCACGCTGCTGAATTATTCTCCCGGCCCAGACAGCTTGAGCGCGATCGAGAACGTCGATGGCCGTAACGTCGGCAACGACACGACGTTCAAGGGACGCCTCTTTCGCCCAGGTCGATTGTCGCAGGTCATTGTGGTCGTCAGGAAGGGCGAAGTTTCGGTTGCTATCGACGGACGGAGGATTCTGCATTGGCGAGGTTCAGCGAACCGACTGTCGCTGTCGGACTACTGGAAGACGCCGAACGAGCTGGCCTTTTTTGTCGGGGCGTACGACTGCCGATACCGGTTTCACCGCATCACGCTGGAGACAATCTCCGGCGAAGGCAAAAGTCTCGACGCGGCAGCACAGGAGTGAGGTTAGATTCTTACGATGTCACTGACGCGCGCCGTGCGCGCATGTTGTAGAACGGAACTTGTTCCGTTTGCCGCGGGCGGCACGGCTTCGAACGGAACGAGTTCCGTTCTACTGTTTGGTTGCGGCTCCGCCACGTTAGGCAGAAAGCTACCGCGCGCGTAACGGAGTATCGCGATTTAAGCTCAACCCGCCAGCGTGTGGAACGGTTCCCCCGACACTCACTCGATCACCGTGGCGGTTTGCTCCGATGTCGTGATGCCGGGCGGCAATTCGAGGATGCGAATGTTGCGGAAGTGAATCTCCGAACCCTCCGATTCCAGGCACAGATAGCCCTTACGCACGGACGAGTCTCGGATGGAATTCACGAACTTGCCGTTGATCGCCAGTTTCACCGTGCCATCCACGCAGACGACGTCATAGGCATTCCACTCCCCCGCGCCTTTGCAACGCAGTTCAAGCGACTTGCTGCGGGACCCTCGGGGATTGTCCGGTGTGGCGGTCAAGCCACCCGCTCCAAACAACTCGCCGGAAATGTAGCCGATATCCTGAGGCTCGCCGTTCGCCTTGCGATTCAGATTCACCCACTCCAACTCCAGCATCTGCACTTCCATCCCCTTGGGAAGTCGCCGGCCTTCAGGCACGAAACCCTCGCTCCACACGAACACGCCGGAATTGCCTCCCGGCCGCATGTGCCGCCATTCGATGTGCAGGATGAAATTCTCATACTGCTTCTCCGATCGCATCACTCCAATCGGCAGTCCGCTGCATACGAGCAGACCATCCCGAACCGTCCAAGTATCGGGACTCGTGTTGACGTCCACCCATCCCGATAGATCGCGGCCGTTGAACAGTTCGACGAACTGCGGGATTTGGTCAGGTACCTGAATCCCTGATCCGTGTGCGGAGTCGCTCGTTGGCTCGGTGGCACGGCTCGATGCTCCGTAGACAAGTCCGATCATCACAGCGAACGCGGTTCGTAACAGCATGTCAAACCTCCATTGATCTACCAGACGCGGCTATATCTTAAACGCCGGAGCGTGACGGAACTACCTGTGGGTGGCTTTACACTCCGGCGGCTGGGGGCATACGATGCAACGATGAATTTCAGTCAGTACGACTACGATGTTCTGGTTATTGGGGCGGGTCATGCCGGTACCGAAGCGGCACTGGCGGCGGCGCGCATGGGAGCCCACGTGGGGTTGCTCACAACGAATCTGGATACCGTGGGGCAGATGAGTTGCAACCCGGCGATTGGCGGCGTGGCCAAAGGGCAGATCGTCCGCGAGATCGATGCGTTGGGTGGCGCGATGGGACGCGCCATCGATGCGACCGGAATTCAATTCCGCTTGCTCAATCGCCGCAAGGGCCCGGCGATGCACAGCCCGCGGGCACAGGCCGATAAGAAGGCGTATCAACAAGAGATTAAACGCTTGGTCGAGGAGCAAGAACCACTCGATCTGCGGCAGGAGATCGTCGAGGACATTCTCTGCGAGGAAGTCTCAGGGCAGATGCGCGTGTGCGGCGTTCGGGTCAAGGGCGATGCCATCTATCGGGCTCGTGCCGTGATTCTGACTACGGGCACGTTCTTGCAAGCCTTGATGCATACCGGCGAAGCCCAAACCGCGGGGGGCAGGGCAGGGGAGGGGACGACGGCCGGCATTAGCGGCGCATTGCAGCGTTTGGGATTTCGCATCGAGCGGTTCAAGACCGGCACGCCCCCACGGCTGAACGGACGCACCATCGACTATTCGCGTACCGAGTTCCAACCGGGAGACGACCAGCCTCAACCGTTTTCCTTTCTGACCGACCAACTCCAGGTCGAGCAAATGCCCTGCTGGATCACGTATACCAACGAAGCCGTTCACAGCTTGATCCGTGCCAATCTCCAACGAGCACCAATGTATAGTGGTCAGATCAAGTCCAGCGGACCGCGTTACTGCCCATCGATTGAAGACAAGGTCGTGCGGTTCGCGGACAAGGATCAGCACCAGTTGTTTCTCGAACCCGAGGGACGCCAGACACGCGAGGTCTACGTCAACGGCATTTCGACCAGCCTGCCTCGCGATGTTCAAGATGCGATGTTTCGGCTGATTCCGGGGTTAGAGAAGGCTCAGATCATGCGGTACGGCTATGCCGTCGAGTATGACTTCTGTCCACCCGATCAACTGTGGCCGTCGCTGGAAACGAAACGCGTGACCGGTTTGTATTTCGCCGGGCAGATCAATGGCACCACGGGCTACGAAGAGGCGGGCGCGCAGGGACTCATGGCGGGAGCGAACGCCGCCTTGGCACTTGCGGGACGTGAACCGATGATCCTGACCCGCGATCAGGCTTACCTCGGCGTGTTGATCGACGATCTGGTGACCTGCGGCGTCGACGAGCCCTATCGGATGTTCACCAGCCGAGCGGAATATCGCTTGCTGCTGCGGCACGACAATGCCGATCGACGCTTGACCGAGCTCGGTTATGAAGTCGGCTTAGTGGATACGCGTCGCTGGCAACGCTTGCGCGACAAAACGGACGAGATTACTCACGCCAAGGAACTGTTGGAGACTCACCGCACACAGGGCGTGACTTTGGACAAGTATCTCCGCCGCCCCGAAGTGACGTGGGAGGCGATTCGCGAATTGTTGCCCGAGTTGTCGACGGTTTCCGCGGAGGCGGCGGAACAGGTGCTCTTCGACGTCAAGTACTCAGGCTACGTGGCTCGCCAAGAGCAGCAAGTCGAGCGACAAAAGCGGCTGGTCAACAAACGCATCCCCGCGACGTTCGACTTCACCACGATTGGCCACTTGCGGATGGAAGCCCGCGAGAAGCTGACTCGCATTCGTCCGATCACTTTAGCTCAAGCGAGTCGCATCAGCGGCATCACTCCAGCCGACGTGGCCCTCCTACTCGCACACTTGGAAGGGAAACGCTGAGCGTACGTGAAGCCCCTCAACCCCCTCCGCTGCGCCCGTAAACTCACCGCAGACTTCCAGGTCTAATGAGCCGCAATTTCTCAGGATAATCCTCAAGTCTTTTCATAGCTTTACCTTGCGTCGAAAATATCAATCTTGACTAGGTCTGGGCGGGCGTTATAATTCGGGCGTCTGTCAAACTCGGTAATCTCGGGAAGAACCGATAATGCTTACTAGATGGAGCGGAATAGAAAGGTGTGCGGTTTGCGTACGCCACGGAG
>JBGTHH010000678.1:0-6481 GCA_041746275.1 Pirellulaceae bacterium
CCGCTCAATCCGGTCCGAGGACAATCCGATGTCTTTCGCCCAGATCCCGGCCGCTTCATCGTCGTCCAGATAAACGGTCACGGTCAGTCGTGCGGGATCGATGCCCAGCCATTTCTTGTCCGTTAGAAACTCCCAAGCCCAATGGATCGCTTCGCGTTTGAAGTAGTCGCCGAAACTGAAATTACCGAGCATCTCGAAAAAGGTATGGTGATAAGCGGTGCGTCCGACATTGTCGATGTCGCCCGTGCGCAGGCACTTCTGGCAGGTCGTGGCCCTAGTGAACTCGAGCTTCACTTTGCCCAGGAAGTGGTCCTTGAACTGATTCATTCCAGCCGGAGTGAACAGCACGGAGGGATCCCAAGTCGGTACCAAGACATCGCTGGGACAACGCGTGTGTCCTTTGGATTGGAAAAACGTCAGGTACTTCTCACGTATTTCATCAGTCTTCATCGTGGGCTCAATCGAGACTCGCGGGACGGTAAGGGAATGGGCTCATGAAACCGCCTGGCGTCACGGCCACCGACAGCCGACACACAAGTCTGGAGGGGGCGGCTTGCCTGCTCCTCGCACGACCCACAGTCCAGCCACGGTGCGCACATCATAACGCCGTGACGAGATCAGGGCGAGACGGTACGAGCGGTGGTGGACTGGCCATCCCGAGTGACATAGAGCGTCACGTCTTGGGCGTCGTCCCGAATCGACTCCGCGAACTGGGCGGGTGTGGTGACCTTGAGGTCACGGACATGCGTCACAAAATCCCCTGGGCGTAAACCGGATTGCCAAGCCGGTGAATCGCGCTCGACATCGACCACATAAAGACTGTCGGCGGGTGGCCGTTGAGCCAAGCGAGAATAGGTGGGAGCAGCCGTGGCGTAATCGACGCGGAGACCTCGCCAAGATGGCAGCTTCGCGGTGGTGATGGCCGTCCGTAGTGTCTGAACATGTTTCTTGGCCACGGTCGCCGTGAGCTCAAGCGTGGCCACCTGGGGATCGGTCAGATCGCCACGCAGGATACGCAGTGCGGCGGGTCCACCGGGACCGATCACACCAATCCGCCAAAACAAATCGCTTTCATCGAAAATCGCCGCTCCGTTGATGTGCGTGATGACGTCGTCGATCCGCAAGCCGGCCTCCGCCGCGGGTGCTCCGTCAATCACCGAGACCACGCGTGCTCCGTGGAATCCGCGTCGACGTAACGAAACGCCCAGTGCCTCGGGGCCCACGCCGAGGAAACCGAATTCCGGTGTCTCCCCTTTCTTGAGCGCGGTAACAACGCGACGAAATGCGTCGTCCACCGGAATCGCCAACCCCGCCGCGGACTCGAAGTGGATCGCCGCTGTGTAGGAAGTGGTCAGACCAATCATCTCGCCTTGTAAATTGACGAGCGCGCCGCCGCTGTAGCCAAGGTTCAGGCGGGCGTCGGTTTGGATCAATGTCCCGTAGTGATGTAGCGTCTCGCGGCCCAGCGGTTCGGCAGACCGAGTCGGAGTAGGCGGCGCGCGTCGAGTCAGATTCGAGATGATACCCCAGCTTGCACTGACGCTGCCGTCCCGGGCGATAGCATAGGGATTGCCCAAGGCCACGACGAACTGCCCCTTACGTGCGGAAGACGCATCGCCCAACGTTATGGCCTCCCAGTTCTCGCCATCGACCTGTAGGACCGCCAAGTCAAACCACGGCGCTGTGGCCAGGACCGTCGCCTTGTACGGTCGTTTGTTGCTCCACACGTAGTAGTCCGACAACGCGGGGTCCGCAAGCACGTGCATGGTTGTCAGAATCAATCCCGCGGGATCGATCACGACACCCGCTCCGTAATCGTTCGGAATGAAATCAGAATCCATCGGCCCGGCTCCCTGCCGCGCCAGACCAAACGGCAGGCGGACGAGCGGATTGGTCTCGCCAGCATCCTTGCGGACGCGAGCAATCGCCACCACGGATTTTTCGGCCCGTGCGATCGCGTCGACCAAGACGCTCTCCAAGGCCGTCGCGGCCTGCAACGCATCGGGCTCGGCGGCCGCCGTGAGCCCGTCCCTACCAAGGCACGCCAAGCCCACCAACAGCCAACCGCCGAGGCGTGCTAGCCCAGGGAGCCTCAATCCTACGTGATGGCCGATTCGAGCGGAAACCGACCGTGGGCAGTCTCCTAGCCAACGACAGTCTCCTAGCCGACCAAGCGAGCGCAATCCGCCGTGCATCCGCCTACTCCAAGCTGTCCCCAAGTTCATCACCCCCGTACGTCAGCCTTTCTAGGCTGACCGTCTTCTCATCCGCCTATTCCAAGCTGTCCCCAAGATCATCACCGGCAATGTCATCGGTATCGTCGGCCAACTCGGTGGCCAGACCCGCCGCTCCATATCCTGCCGCCGCCATGACGCGCTCGGCCAATTCGTCCGTGACCTCCTTGTTTTCGACCAGGAACGCGCGGGCCTTTTCCTTGCCTTGACCCAAGTGGATCTCGCCATATTTGAACCAGGAGCCACTACGAGCAACCACGTTGTTGGTGACCGCCAAGTCGAGAATGTCACCTTCGTAGCTAATCCCGTTGGAGTGCATCATGTCAAACTCGGCCAAGCGGAAGGGCGGTGCCACCTTGTTCTTCACGATCTTGGCACGCACGCGCTGCCCCACCACTTCCTCGCCATCCTTGAGCGATCCGATGCGGCGAACATCGATCCGACACGAGCTATAAAACTTCAGAGCGCGACCGCCCGGTGTCGTCTCGGGACTGCCGAACATGACGCCGATCTTTTCGCGAATCTGGTTGATGAAGATGACCGCCGTCTTGCTCTTGGAGATGGCACCGGTCAGCTTCCGCATGGACTGGCTCATCAAACGCGCTTGCAAACCGACGTGCGAGTCGCCAATCTCCCCTTCCAATTCCTGCTTGGGAACAAGTGCCGCCACGGAATCGACGACAATCACATCGACCGCATTGGACTTGATCAGCATTTCGGTGATCTGCATCGCCTCCTCGCCGCTACCCGGCTGGCTCACCAGCAGCGTATCCAACTCGACGCCAATCTTCTTGGCCCACGTCGGATCGAATGCATGCTCCGCGTCGATGAAAGCGGCAATGCCTTCCTTCCGCTGCGCCTGAGCGATGACATGCAACGCCAAGGTCGTCTTGCCGCTCGACTCCGGGCCATAGATCTCGATAATCCGCCCGCGCGGAATGCCTTGGCCACCCAACGCAATATCCAGCGACAAGCTTCCCGTGGGAATGCCCTTGATCGCCCCGCGTGCATCGGCCCCCAAGGGCATGATCGAGCCCTCGCCAAACTGCTTCTCGATTTGCTGTAGTGTCGTCTTGAGATTCTGATTCTGATTCAACAGCGAGGTGACCGCATCGTTGGTCTTGCCGGAGGATTTGGTGCCCGTCGCGGTCGCTTTCGTCTTCTTGGCCATGCGATTATTGCCCGTCTTTGAAGCGATTGTCATTGGTAAGACTCCATGCCGGAGAGAAGTTCCACGATTGTAGCGCCCTCCCCGTCGAGGTGCAATCGGAACGGATCTCTCGAAGTTATAGTGAACGCATGAATACTATATCGACTCCGTGCGACGAGGGCAATAGAAGCAATCGAAAAATCGACTACCATCAGACCGCTTTGCTCACGGGGCGACCATTTCGCGCACGTGGATCAGTCCCCATCGCCGGTATCGCGATTGAAGGCTTCCTGATACCAAGCCGTGAGTGCCGCCTCTTGCTTTCGGGAATCGATGATCAACTTTAGTCCCCGATCAATAAAACCTTCCGTGTCCTGTTTGATCGTGGGGTCCTGCGATTCCAACTCGGTTGCATCACCGGAAATCATATTGGCCTCGGCCAACACTTGGCGTGCCTGCTGCAACAAATTGGCATCTTCTTGACGAAGGTTTTGGACGCGTGTCGCTAACTCAGGATCCTCCTTCACGATTTGTTCGAGGATCAACTTGTGCCGAGACTCCACTTCCGTGATTAGCGTCGTCACAGCCTCAACGCATGTCCTCCTCACGGCAGCGGCCCAGTTCAGTAATTCGCCGGGAATGATCGGCACCTCAAGGCAAGTTTCAAACTCGTCGAGTGCTGTTGGCAACGCGGATTGGGGTTGATCGCTCATCGTGGTACCTCCGAGAATGCGAGCCGTTACGGCAGACTAATCCCGCAAAAGCTATGCCAAAGCGCAAACCCGTTCTAACGAGCTCGCCATTGTGAGCCGCACGCGCTAGCGTCGGGCCTTTCGCGAGATGCCAACGCTCAAATCCGTTCTAACTCGCTCGTAACCTTGCGCATCTGGAGTTTGTCCTCACTAGTGTTACGGATTGATCGTGCTGTTAGAGCGAGCAAACTTCCAGTCGGCAATTACGCGCATTCGACGGCGCGTAACCAGACCGAGGGAGGGCAGACCGCAGGCAAGTTTGGATTCCCCTGTTCCTGTCCTATCTCGGCCAACAATGCTTCGGCATCCTCGCGAGTGGTCACCTGATCCAAGCGGTCCAATACGCGCGCCAGATGCTCTCGATAACCTCCAGGCTTGCCGCCGCCGATACCACTCAAATCGACATCAAGTCTTTCTAGTATCCGTTGATGAGATTCTTGAGCAGTCATGATCGAATCCTTTGCTGTTGCGACGTTATCGAGTCGTGACCCGTATGCTGGACCCGAAACCGCAAACACGATGCCAAACGCTCGCGATGCGGCGACGAGTTACGTTTTTGGGCGACCCAGGAGATGTGTTGTCTCGAAGTGTCCCGATACCATTGCTTGATCGGCGCTCATCCTGGCGGCTTTGCTACCGATCGAGGGCGACAGTTCTCAGCCGTAGTTCAATCGGCCCGGAGTCGTCCGAGCGATGGGGACATCGAACAGGGCGAGTCGGTTGTTGCGCAGAGAATCGGAGACGTGTGCGCTCAGTTCATCGGGTTCGGTAATCCGATGCGCCTCGACACCCAAGGCTTGGGCGAGGGCCACGAAGTCGATCTCGGGACCGGTGATGTCGAGTCCCGTATAGCGGCCTTCCATGGCGTGCGGTAATTGAAGTCCTTGTGCGCCAATCTTGAGAATTTGATAGCAGGCATTGTTGCAAATCACGAAGGTGACGGGAATCTTGTACCGGGCCGCGGACCATAAGCCTTGAATGCCATACATCGCCGCCCCCTCGCCCAACAGCCCCAGCACGGGACGATCGGGCCAGGCTAACTTGGCACCGATCGAGCATCCCAGCCCCCAACCCAAGCCCCAGCCGCGATGGCCAAAGTAGCCCGAGGTGTTCTTTAGCAACCCCAGGCGTTCGAACGTGGTGTTCGTGGTGGTCACGGCCTCCTCAATCACCGCCACGTTTTCGGGGAGGATGCGCGACAACGCCCCCATCAGGGCCAGCGGCGTCAGGGGTCGGAGATCGCGCTGCGATTCGATCTGTTCACGAAGCGCCTCCCGCGCCGCCGCGTGCGCGGACATGTGTCGCTCGGCTCGGACACGAATGGCCGAGTCATGCTCGTCCGTCAGCGAGACCCGCAATTGAGCGGCGAGTTCCTTGAGCGAGACTTGGGTGTGACCGATCACACCAACTTCCACCGCATAGTTCTTGCCCAATTGCCAAGGGTCCTCGTCCAAGTGGACGATGCGAATGTGTTCGGGAATGGCACGCGAGGGCTCGTGGTAAACGTATTGTCGCAGGAGATCCATCCCCACAACTAACAAGACGTCAAACTCGGCAAGTCGCTCGCGAATTTCCGGAGACCACAAGGGCAAGCCTTGCCCGTTCAATGGATGATCGCTGGGAAAGGCCAAACGACCGTGCGTGGTGCCCGGCTCGGTGAGAACCGGCGAGCCGAGCAATTCGGCGACGGCCACGAGTTCCTGAGTGGCGGCGGCTTCGGTGACGCGACTGCCCGCCAAGATCGCCGGGTGCCGCGCCGCGAGCAAGATCTCCGCCGCTCGTCGAATGGCTTCCTCAGGTGGGCGGACGCGTGCATCGGGCAATCGGATCGGGCTCATGTCAAGTGCGTCGCTGATCTCCAACTGAATATCCATGGGCAGCGACATGAAGACGGGACCGGTAGGCGGCGTCAGGGCCGTTTGTGCCGCTCGTCGCAGGGCACTGGGCAAATCCTCGACGCGTTGAACTTCCACAGACCATTTCGTCCAGGGTCGCGCAACCGAGACCATATCACCGCCTAGAATCGGCTCCTCGAAACGCAGGCGGCGATCCTGTTGCCCCGCGGTCACCAACAACGGGGTTCCTTCGCGATAGGCGTTGTAGAGCATGCCCATCGCGTTCCCCAGGCCGCAACTGATGTGCAGGTTGACAACCCCCAGCGTTCGCGAAGCCATCGCGAAACCGTCCGCCATCGCCATGACCGGAACTTCCTGCAGGCCCAGGATGTATTGAAAACGCGGGTCATCCACCAAGGCGTCGTTCAGCGGCAACTCGCTTGTGCCGGGATTGCCAAAGATGTAGCGCACCTGAAAGTCAGCGAGTAGTTCGAGAAAGGTTTGAATTCC
>JBGTHH010000679.1:0-3643 GCA_041746275.1 Pirellulaceae bacterium
GTCTAGCAACTCGATCTTCTCGATTGTGTCGGTTCTTAACGCCATGCTCCCAGCCCAGACGATGTCGTTCAACCAGACTTGGATCACCGCCCCGACGTTCCAACAATAGCGAACCCATGTCCCCCAATTTTTCATTGCGGGAACGTACCAGCGGTTGCCGTAGGTGACACCGATCGCTGGGTCTGAAAGCGGAGCTGCCAATTCTTGTAGCCAGGTTGGATGGGGTAATGCATCACCATCCAGGAAGGCGACGACTTGGAACGACGGGTCGAGCGAACGCACGGCCTGAATCAACGCGCTACATTTGAGACTGCATGTCGCGAAGGGCTTCTCCAGGATGGACACGACGACCCGATCGGCCGACGAATCCTTCACAATACGTTCGATGTCTTGCAAGACGGGATCTTTATCGCTGTCAACAATCAAGCAAATGCGGTAGTCAGGATATTGTTGCGCCAACAGACGGCGTAAGCATTCATTGAGAAACGGGTCGGGCCCCCGCAATGCCAACACGATCGCGGCCTTCGGCAACGGGGCGGTCGGCTCGGCGGGATTTCGTTGCCTGCGCACTGTCCACAGGAATGCAGCGACGACCACGCACTGAGCGATCGACAAGGCAAGGCACAATACCAACGCGAAAGAAGCAAGAATGAACATGCGGGAAACTCTTGGCTTTGAGAATTCCTGGTGGCTGGGATACCCCTCCGCTCGATCACGCGAGTCTCACCAGCCCACTTGCACAATCTTAAACAAGTGACGAACGGGAGGAAACAACCGCCGCCCCCAGCGTCGCAATCGCGATACACGCGCCATGCCGGCGTCGTAGAAAGGCGAATCACCGAAACCGATGTATTGTTGCACCCGAAGTCGAGCGTCCCACGATTCGACGCGTTTCACCCCCGCGAGACTGAATTGAAGCCGCGAGTCGCGAAACGGATGCCTACAATTCGAGACCCACAAATACAGAGGTGATTGAGCGTCGAAGATTAGACTGGAACCGGGAAACCGATCCGCCAGTCGCGACAAAATTTCGCGTAACTGCCGCTCTTCAAAAAAGTAGAAGACTCCCTCGGCGATAAACAAGATCGGTCCCTGGCGGTGTTGTTCGATGACCTCGAACCAAGTTGAATCGAGCAGCGAATCACCAATCATGATGCGCCTCGAGTTGGGCTGAAAGAAACGCTGCCTGACTTGCATGGCATCCGGCAAATCTAGCTCGACCCATACGGTTCGACCGTTGTCCAGCCTCTCGGATCGCGTATCGAGTCCCACCCCTAACTCGACCACGGTCGCCGGCTTGTTGGTTTCCAAAAACCGTCTCACCAATTGATCGATCACGGACGCACGGAGACAATAATCGAAGGCGGGAACCGCCTTTCTGTGAAACTGCTCAAAGGCAAAGTCTAAACGGTCGACGATTTCTTCTGCTTTGTCATCGCGAATTAACGGTTGGTCTCGGCGACTTTCCAAAGCGCGCGACCACAGTGGCATTAACATCGTTGCCTGTGCCTCGGTCAATCCGCTGATGTCGATTTTGTCCATCGCCTGTTGCCGACCTTTATCATCCGCAGTGCGTTGTAAGATAGTCGTCGCGGCGGAGCCGCTCACTCAGTTTGATGCTTCCTCATGGCGCGCGCCGGACATTGCCTGCGGCACGGTTCGCTCCGGGTCCATGCCTGCCGCCTGCGCCAGTGCAGCCAACTCCGGCCAACCCTTTCGATCACGGGATGACAACCATCTCCAGAACAGCTCATGGGGTATTGAGCAGATGCGGCCAACGCCAAGTATCGCGCCTCCCAAACAGATACGGCATGCCGCAGAGAAGGACGCCGATCGTGGGGTTTGGCCCGGCACAAGCTTCTGCAACGCGATCGGATTCCAAAACAACGCAGCATCAATGGCGCGTAACCCATACGGCTTATATAGACGCCGGAGGTCGCCGCTGTAAGTCCGATTGCTACGCAAATGAGTCACGACTTCGGGATTCAGAAACCAAAATGGCGCGTGACAGAAAAGCATACCGCCTGGCCGGAGCACACGCACCAGAAACTCGACCGTCTCCGTGGGGGTTGGCACGTGCTCCAGCACATCCAAACAAACGGCCGCGTCATAACGCTCCGGTTCGAGCTGCTCCGCGGCGGTCAATATCGTCACCCGCGCGTCGTAGTCACAAAAGATTCGCTCGGCGAATTCTATACCTCGTCGCGAAACTTCAAAGTAATCCACTTGGTGCCCGGCCTGGGCTAAAAATAAACTATCAAAACCCAATCCATCTCCAAATGTCAGAATGCGGAGAGGCTTATCGACTTGGTTGGCCAGAAATCCCGCGATCCATCGTCGCATTGCCCCTTTGGTCGCGCTGCGGTTCCAAATCGTGGTTTCAAACAGAAAGGCATCGGTCGTGTCGTAGAATTCGCCCAGTCCTTCCGTCCAGATATAAGGCGGCAGACCTGCTTCGGCCGCTGCCTCGCGAACATTACTTCCAGCGGAACAGTATTCTCGATGTAAACAAAGTGCCACGTCCTGGGGCGTTCTCCCGGAGATTTGAGCGAGTCGGCTAACCAGCGAGTTCGCCTCGAATAACGAATTCGGCAGTGATTCAGGGACGGTAGGCATGAGCGAGGTGGCATCGGTCGTGTTCATGGGCTGGAACTCGGACAGGCATCGCGCAATCTCCGGCCGGACCAAATCATACGAAGCGAGTTGAACTTCGTGTGGATTTCAATGTCGTGTGCCGAACCGTGAAGCCGATCGAATTGCTGCCGCCACTCGCTCTCGGTCCATTGTCGCAAGCAACTCGTGATGCCATCCCAGACGAACATGGGCGGAACGATGGGCAATATCCAGCACCAAAAGCAACGCCGCAATCGTCCCGGCCTTTTCATAAACGTGATCGGCAATAGCAACGCGGGAACCAAGGAGAGCGAAGCCAGAAACATCGACAAAAACGTTCGTTTTAGCGGTTCGAAGACCGCTATTCGGGAGCTCGACTCGCTCAGTGCCTGCAACACGGCCGGGCGAAGCTCAAATGGAATGTGATGCATCATTCCGGCCAGCACCAGGACGGATGAGTCGAGTATCGCTTGCTCTTGTGTAATGTCAACCGGTGTGAAAATCGGCTGGACACGGTTGCCATAGCGGGCGGCAAGCTCGCGGAAGACCGGTTCATTCGGTACCAGATCACAAGGAATCAAGGTGAGGCCCTGAGCGCGTTGGTCTTCCGCCAATCGCGATATCACCGGGGCGCGACCAGCACCGAGTTCGACGATGGTGTCCAATCCCTCCTCGCGCGCTATTTCAATCACGGCGTCGCTAACTTGACCATTGAAAGACCGCAAGCCCGTATTACACGCTTCCATGATTTCAAACAGACACTCGCGCGCGCCGGCGGGAACCCACTTCTGATCACAAAACTCGAAGAGATAGCGTGCCCGCATCAGTGCCTCGTTTCAAGTGAAAGTAGCTCGAGTGGGCAAGGGGTTTTTAAGGTGCGACATCGATTATCATGCACAAACTGTCCGACGAGTCCAGGATCTTTACGCGATGAAGCTTAATCGTCAAACCACGGTTCAGTAGCTGAGTTAATCGGCAGAATTGTTTGTTTGAGTGTTACCTCCCAGGTCGGTTGGAAATGGTTGAGTAT
>JBGTHH010000680.1:0-7253 GCA_041746275.1 Pirellulaceae bacterium
CAGGATATGGTCGGCGGCTTCCAGATACTTCGCCACGTTCACATGGGAAATGTCGAGCGCTTCGGGATGCTTATCGAACCCGTGAGCCGACCCATCTGCGGGCAAGTTTCCTGCCAGGGCAATGCCCGGCATGTCGAACAGATCCCGGATCGTGTTTTCATACTCGCTGCGCGTCAGGCACCGCAGTCGCGGAACGTCTTTCGCTGTTTCGCGCTCGGCGTCCATCAGCGATTGGCTCAGCGCCGCGAGGATTGCCGTTCGCTCGGCCATATCGGGTTGTTCGGCATGTTGAGGCGGCATCTCGCCGGCCGCAATTCGGTCGTACACTTTCAACCAACGACGGCCATGATCGGCATCGGCGTAGTCGCGGGGAAGAGACGTGAGATCGAGCGTGGCTTCCTGAGTCGACTCGCCATGGCATTCAACGCAGTAGCGGGCGAAGAATGTCGTCATGACGTCTGCCGACCAGGCTTGCGAAGGAAAACACACGCAGACCAGCAATATCGAAATCCAATGGAATCTGTGCATCGTGATTACGCCATCTCCAATCCGCGCATCGTTCCGGTAGCCGTCGAGAACGTATCCGTCTCGATCCCCAGCCGTTGCAGCATGGAGAGATAAAGGTTCGATAACGGATAGTTGTTCTGGGTGTCGAAGGCGAGATGCTGCCCATGTTTGAATCCACCGCCGGCGATCAGAGCGGGCAAATTCGTGTTCGAGTGCGAATTGGCACTTCCCATGCAGGTTCCGTACAGGACCATCGTGCGGTCCAGCAGCGACTGCCCTTCTTCCTGAGTTTCGGCGAGCGATGTGAGAAAGTGATTCAGTGCGTCAAACTGGCCTTCTTCGTGCCCCCGCAGCTCGTCCAGCACCTCCGGGCGGTTGCCGTGATGCGTGATGTTATGAATGACCGTCGTGTCGACAAACAGTGACACGATCCGTGTGGAGTCGGTCTCCAACGCCAGCTTGATCATGTCGAACATCAGGCGGCTCTTCTCGACAAAGCGGCGAATGTCGTCGATATCGTCCGGCGGCCCAGCCTCGACTTGAGGTTTGGATTTATATTCCCACTCCTGAGCGCTTTCCAAACGCCGTTCCAATTCGCGGACGGAGGTGAAGTATTGCTCCAGTCGCTGCTGGTCTGCCGGTGACAAGGCGCGGTTGAGGCGGCGAGATTGCTCGCCGACGAAATCCAGCGTGCTGCGGCCCTGGCGCAACGCTTCCACGTTCGCTTCGACCTCGCCCGGTTTGCCTTGCACGAACAACTTTTCAAACAGCTTGCGGGGACTCTTCTCGGCAGGGATCGGCGCACCGCTGCGGGTGAAGCTGAGCGTCGGGTTCTCGTTCGTCACCGCCAGCACCAGCGACGGATAGCGGGTCAGATTGCCGATCTGTTCGGCAGCGTACTGATCGAGCGACACCCCGTTGCGGAAACCGCCGCGTTCCGGATGCGGCGTGCCGGTGAGAAAGCATCGCTCGGCCGCATGCCCGCCGGTCACTCCCGGCAAGTTGACTCCGGAGAAGACCGTCAGGTTTTGGCGGTGGGCGGCCAGTCGCTGCAGGTACGGGCCTGGCGAGTAATCCTTTCCGGCTTGCTCCGGGAAAAAGAACTGCGGCAGGATGCCCATGTTGGTTTCAATGGCGATCATCCGCCGAGGGACCGCGTCGCCCTGTGCATCAGTCGCCAGCGCGGGTCGCATCGCCTCAAGAAATGGCAGCGCCATCGCGACGCCGGTGCCGCGCAAAAAAGTTCGCCGATGAAGTGGACCCGCCATTTTAAAATACCTCCAGAGGATGCGTCTTCGTGCTCCCGGAAGCCTCTCCACACGATGGTTGACCCGCACAGGCGAGGCTTTTGGGTGATCGGCCATACAGAGATACTAGGAACCGCTTATTGCTTTTTGGGTCGACCTTGGGGGCGAAGGGTGCTCTCCAGACCAAGTTGACGGACCATCTTATCGGACCACATCTCGTGACCATAGGGACAACCTCGCTGAACGCTCCGACGGATGGCTCCTAACTCAGCCTCCGTTTGCGGAGCGTTTACATGGTCGAGCCAAGCCGGGCGGCGGGGAAGCGGTCAGGCGGATAATCACGACTTCTCGTTCGCCGTCCCATATTTCCAGCGATACAGACTGTTCCAACGCCAGTCTTCCGCGCGGGTTGCCAGATTCAACCGCAAAGCGTTTCGCTCCACGGCCTCTTCCAGAACTCGCTCGAAGGCCGCCAAGTACGTTTTCTTTCCAAAGCGAATCCGCGAAAGCGAGTTTACTCGAATTCGATCCGCGCGTCCGCTGGCTCGATAATCAGCCGAAAGTCCTCGGCGGTGCGTGTCGGCCGAGGTTCCGCTTCCTCCGCGGCGCGGGAGGCCACCGTGTGGAACAACGCGGTCAAATCCGCATCCGCGTTCAGCAGACTCTCGATTACCACGCGATCGGGATGATCTCCATCGACGATCACACCGCCACCTCCATCGGACTTCAAGCGCACCGGTGTCGAGAGATCGATGCCGATGGAATCGAGGCGCTCGCGTAACTGTTCCATCACCTGCGTTAGCTGCGTCGCTAAGGGGTCGAGGGTCGAGTCCTCCGAGACCGGTTGCTCCGGTGCGATGGGGCTCGCGTGCAAGACATCCAGGAACGAAAGCGCCTGCGAAATCCCGTCGAGCGTTTTCTCCAGCACAGGCCCCAAGGCCGCTCCGGCGAAAGGCAACAGCGGGGATAGTGACATGATTGGTCCTTGTAAGCCAAGCACTGCTAGCGGTTCGCGCGTCGCTACGACGCACCGTAGCGACAATGCAGTGCGTGCTCGATTGATCGGTTGCGAGCCAATAGAAGTTGAAACCAATTGGCGACTTGGGGACGAACGTGGTAATTTCTAAGTTCCGCCAGGTCGACCTCATAAGGCACCTGGTGTTTTATCCAATTCCTCCCCCGTGAAGCAGGAATGATCTGATGCCCGATCACCTGAAGACCTGGACGCGACTCGGCCGACGAACGTTCTTCAAGGAAGGGACCTTGTTGTTGGCGGCCGCGACTTCTTGGAGCCCCGCCATGCTTGTGGCTGACGAACCCTCTTCCGCCACGCGGCTGCGCATCGGTTTGATCAGCGACTTGCACTACGCCGACAAACCACCAGCGGGAACGCGTCACTACCGCGAAACGCTAAACAAACTCGCCGAAGCGACCGCGCAATTCCAGCAAGAGCCGCTCAGCTTCGTCGTGGAACTCGGCGACTTGATTGACGCGGCGGACTCCGTCGAAGTCGAACAGGGGTATTTGAAGACCATCCACCAAGCCTTCTCCGCCGTCGCGGCCGAACGCCATTATGTGCTCGGGAATCACTGTGTGGACATGCTCACGAAGGACGAGTTCCTCGGTGGTGTCGAACAGACGCAATCGTACTATTCGTTCGATCGCGGCGGTTGCCATTTCGTGGTCCTGGACGCCTGTTTCCGCAGTGACGGTCAACCCTATGGTCGCAAGAATTCGCATTGGACCGATGCGAACATTCCCGCAGCGCAACTGGAGTGGCTGACGGCCGACTTGGCGGCGGCGCGGGGACCGGTGATTGTCTTCGCTCATCAACGACTCGACGTGAGCAATCAACACGGCGTCAAGAACGGTGCGGACGTGCGGAGCATATTGGAGGCTTCTGGCAAGGTGTCGGCGGTGTTTCAAGGGCACAGCCACCAGAACGATCTAAAAGAAGTCGGTGGCATCCCTTACTGCACGTTGGTCGCCATGGTCGAAGGGAGCGGTGCGGAGCGCAATGCCTACTCGGTTCTCGAAGTCGCCGGCGATCACAGCCTGCGGCTGCACGGCTTTCGACAACAACGCAGTTACCTGTGGAAGTCGTAATTCTCGCGCTCGCATCCTTCCGCGCCGTGGGTGGCGACGCGGCGTTTGTCATATGTCAAAGCATTCATAAGTCACCAGAGAGGACATCCGCGTGAGGACATTTCCTTGTTCCTGTGGGAACAAACTATTCTTTGGCAATACACAGTGTCTGGCCTGTGGACTGGAAACGGGCGTGTGTCCCGAGTGTCACGGTGTCGCGCCGCTCGTCGGTGACGAACCAGAAGGGCTGTATTGTGGCCATCGCGACTGTGGAATCGCTCTGAAAAAGTGCGCGAACTATCTGCTGGAACGGATCTGCAATCGTTGTCTCCGCGCTGACGACGAATCGTCGGAGACCCGCTGTGATTACTGCGCATTGACGGCGGTGATCCCTGATCAGAGTGTGGCTGGCAATCACGAGAAGTGGCAGCGGCTGGAGTGGGCGAAGCAGCGAGTCCTCGATATCGTGGATCTGATCGGCCTGCCCTTTCGCCCCAGTCATCAACCGAGCGTGCCGTGCCTCGCGTTCGAGTTCAAGGCTGATGGAGAACAGCCCGTTCACACCGGCCATCAGAACGGAACCATTACGATTAACCTGCGGGAAGTGGACGACGTCGAGCGCGAGAAGACTCGGGTCGCCTTTCAAGAACCGCAACGCACATTAGTGGGGCATTTTCGCCACGAGCTCGGACATTACTTTTGGGATCGCTTGGTCAAAGCGAAATGCGAGGAGGAGTGCCGCGAGGTGTTTGGCGATGAACGCGACCCCGCCTATGTCCAAGCCTTGGAAGCCTATCACGCTCAGGGCCCCAGGGAGGAATGGCCCGAGACGTTCGTCACCGCTTACGCATCAATGCATCCCTGGGAGGATTTCGCCGAGACGTTCGGCACATATCTAGATATGGTTAGTGTGCTTGATACAGCGCGCCATTTTGGGGTGACTCGATGTGATTTATACGATGTCGATTCGATGATCAAGTGCTACCAAGAAGTGGGCTTTCTCGCCAACGAGTTCAATCGCGACATGGGCTTGGTGGATTTGGTGCCAGAGGTGTTTGTACCCGCCGTAATTGTAAAGCTCCGATTCATTCACACGCTCTCGCGGGACACACCGAAGTGACGGCCAGTTCACCACGGTGTGGGTAGCTTTGCACAATGCAGTCTTACAATTCGTCCGCTCTCGGAACGACTAATCGTCGTCAAAGCTGTCGTACATCGAATCTTCCGACAGGCGGCGTTCGACGACACGGCCAAAGTCATCCAGACCACGGCGCTGGCCAAACTGATGCCACGGGCTCACGTCTTTTAACTCGGGCATGACTTCCACGAGCTGATCCACCAGCATCTGAGACATCCGTTGGATCGCCACTGGGGCTCGTTCGTGAATCGCGGCGGCAGTCTTCATCAAGCGAATCATGCGAGCGCGTTCCATCACGGGACGCGACAGCGGCTCGTCAGTCTCCTCGACCAACTCCGTCAGCGGAACATCCAAGGCCTTTTGCCACTTGCGCAGGTCGCTGAGTCGCAAGTCGGTCGATTCCTGCTCCTGCAATCGCAAGCTGCGAATGTCGCTACCCATCTGTCGTGCCGCACTGCGTAATGAAACGCCTTGCTGCAGGCGGACGGTGCGAATGCGATGAAGTTGACGCGGGGTTTCGGGGGTCTTCTCCTTGATTGGTCGAGTCACAATGGGGGTGGTTACCGCTCCGATCACACTGTAGTCCGCCGTTGCCATATTCTCTGGTTCTCCTCTGCCGGGGCCTCTGTTCCGGGTGGGAGCAGCACCGAACGGATACTCTCTCCCAAACTGACGCTTTTGACGCCGGGCCAGTTATCGGAGTTCCGCGAATTATGCAACTTTTTTGAGCGCGCGGCGCTTCGGCAGGAACAGCACCCCAGAGACGCAGGGGCCGTACGTCTTGGCATTCTTCACAAACGCTTATTGCATCAAGCGTTGCGAATGGCGAACCGTGGCCATCAGGAGTCGCTTTTGGAAGCTACTGAGACACCGATCTCGAATTCGGCGCGGCAAAAAATCGCGACGAGGGAGCCGGAACCGCCGTTCTTCCGACGGGGTGACTCGACGAGGTCCCGCGAGCCACGGGAGGAGCTCCCGCCGCTCGTCGACGGATCATCTGAATGCCGTCGTGAGCCGTGTGCTCGGTGGGAGCGTCCGTCATGCGTTGCCCCCAATCGGCGAGTTTCCGCAGCGTTTCCGGAGCGACCGCGCCCGCAGCGGCTGCGCTGTGGGCGAGAACCAAATCCTGGTCGTCACGCAATTGCCACATACGTTGGAGTTCCGAGGTGTTGATAGGGGACGAGCCGGAATGGACCAAGACCACATCACCGGAGGTCCGCGCGACACCCGTCTCCGCACTCGCTTCAAGACCCCGCCGCTGCGGATGTCGGTGGACCGAGACTTGCGGGTAACACTGTGCCAGCTCAAGCGCGACATCCACGCTTTGATCGGTCGAACCATCGTCGACGATCACCACTTCGAATCGCGCGGCTAGGTCGGGGAGTACATCCAAAAGCTCGGCCACATGTCGAGCCAAGGTACGTTCCGCGTTATGAATCGGTACGACAATACTAAGTGTCTGGGCAGGAGTGCTCACAGAGTTGCTCCAGGAGAGAAGCAGGATGGACGACGGAGAGTACATGATTTCATCGGACGACGATGTGGTTCACTGAAGGTGCAGAACAAGTCTTCGTATTGTGCCAGCGATGCGGTCAACGCGGGTCGTTCGGCATGCGTCGGCCAGGGCGCGATGGTTGGTGTGGTTATCGGGCATACGCAGAGCAAGCTCGGCGGCTAAGGAGTACGATTCGAGAATGGCAGCTTCATTTTGGGAAGTGGCACATAACGCTGCCATCCGGAGGGTTTCTCTTCCACCGCCGATGGAGGACGATTCAACGTAGGCGCGGGCAGCGGTCCAGGGTCGGTACGCGGCAATTCGGCGACGCGCAGCGCAGGGACGTGCTCGATCACAAAACGGGGCCAGTAACCGTTCAAGAAACGCTCGCAATCGGCGACCCGCCCTTCGTCCAACTGGAAGTGAGCCGTGGCGACGTTTTTGATGAGCTCATTCAATTCGGTCTCAAAAAAGTACAGATCATAGACTTCGACGTCGTCGACCCACACTTCGCCTTCACCAATCAAGTCGAAGCCGATCGTGATCTGGTCCAAGTTCGCGGGCAGATTGTCGCAATGAAAGAGGAACGGCTCGGCGGGCCAAGTCGCTCCGAGCTGCTCCTTCACCGGGACGTTATTCACATCCTTGCCCAGCGTGGCAAAGGTGTAGTACCCGCGCCCCGTATCTATCGACAGGCGCAGTTGCGGCTGCTGTTTGGGGTCCTTGGTGCGCACCCACGCCAACAGGGACAAGCGACCGGTCTTGGGGGCTGCAAACGGCT
>JBGTHH010000681.1:0-3350 GCA_041746275.1 Pirellulaceae bacterium
GGTCCCCGGCATTCAAATTGGCGAGTGCTTCCCGAAGATCGCCGCAGCCATGGACAAGTACGTCGCGATCCGTTCGGTCGTCGGTAGCAGTGGAGGTCATGACGCTTACCAATGTGTCACCGGTTGGAACCGAGGAGCTATGGCATCGATCGGTGGCCCTCCCAGCATCGGCTCGGCGCTAGCCAAACTTCGCGGACCCGTCGACCCCTCGGTGCCCGCCACGGTGGGACTGGCGGACAAGACCAGCCACGGTCCTTGGTCGGAATCCGGTCAACCTGGTTTCTTGGGCGATGCTTACAAGCCATTCAAACCCAACGGCGAAATGATGGCGGACTTGAAACTGAACGGCATCACCTTGGATCGACTGGAGGATCGTAAGGGCTTGTTGCATAGCTTAGGTGAACTGCAACGAGAGGCTGAAGCCACCAGCGGATTGAGCCCCTTCACCGAAGAGGCCTTTGGAGTACTGACCTCCAGCAAGCTGGTCGATGCCTTGGACCTGAGCAAAGAAGATCCGCGTGTGCGCGAACGGTACGGTGACGGCAAACCGTACAAGTATCAATACGACGGTGCTCCCACGTGCAACGATCACTTGTTGATCGCGCGGCGTTTAGTCGAGGTTGGCGTGCGGTCGGTGACACTGTCGTACGGCCGTTGGGATAGCCACGGCCAGAATTTTGATCTCGTCCGCGATCACGGAGCCAAGCTCGATCAATGCGTTTCGGCCTTGGTGGAAGACTTGGAAGAGCGCGGCATGCTCGACGATGTCACGGTTGTGGTGTGGGGCGAGTTTGGTCGCACGCCCAAAATCAATAACAACGCGGGGCGCGACCATTGGCCGCAAGTCAGTTGTGCGTTGCTTGCCGGTGGCGGGATGCGCACCGGCCAAGTCATCGGTTCCACAAACCGATTGGGCGAGTACGCTGTGGATCGGCCTGTCCATCTTCAGGAGATCGTGGCGACGATCTACAAGAACTTGGGCATCGACCCGATGACCACCACGTTGGTCGATCCCACGGGCCGACCCCAGTTCCTGCTGGACCGCCGCGAGCCGATGCGCGAATTGATTTAGTCGTCGCGGCGACTACGATCTGAACTGCGAAACGACAGCGGTACGAGGCGGTATCTACGCCAAGATTTCGCGAATGACGCGACCACTGACATCGGTCAAGCGGAAGTCGCGGCCGGCATAGCGGAACGTCAGTTGCTCGTGATCAAAGCCGAGCGCATGCAAGATCGTGGCATGTAGATCATGCACGCTGACCGGATTCACCTCGGCCTTGAAGCCGATATCGTCGGTGGCTCCGTACACTGTGCCCCCTTTGATCCCGCCACCGGCCAGCCACACGGTGAAGCCGTAGTGATTGTGGTCCCGTCCCGATTGCGGCTGACCGTTGCCGGACAATTCCACCGTCGGTGTGCGACCAAACTCGCCGCCCCACATGATGAGCGTATCGTCCAACATCCCGCGTTGCTTCAGGTCGGTCATCAGCGCGGCGATCGGCTGGTCGATCTCCTCGGCTTGTTTGCGATGCGCGCCTTCAATGTTGGTATGATTGTCCCAGGGCTGCCCGGCACCGTGCCATAGTTGCACGTAGCGTACGCCCCGTTCCAGCAGTCGCCGCGCGATCAGTGTCTGACGTCCATGCACGCCGGTCCCGTACATCCGCTGAATGTGCTCGGGTTCGCGCGCCAGATCAAAGGCTT
The DNA here is from genome assembly GCA_041746275.1 of Pirellulaceae bacterium. Lineage (GTDB taxonomy): Bacteria > Planctomycetota > Planctomycetia > Pirellulales > Pirellulaceae. The sequence continues at coordinate 1,708 of JBGTHH010000681.1, forward strand.
CGGCCGCGTCGTGCTGCATGCGAAAGGCCAGCTCGAACGATTGAATCCGCGCGTCCAGGCGTTCGTCCAAACGACCGGCACGATGCTGAGCGTTCCATTGGGCCAGCAAGTTGAGTTGGCGGCGTTGTGACTGCGTGGCGATATGCGGATGCTCGATGTTTTCAATCAGTCGGCGCAGCTCCTTGTGCTGGGAATCGATGTACGTTCCTTGATACGCCCCCGGCAAGAATGCGGACTGCCAGTTTTCGTTGTCCTTGATCGGAAGACCGCCCGGGCACATCGCGACGAAGCCCGGCAGATTCTGATTCTCCGTGCCCAAGCCATACAGAACCCACGCTCCCATGCTGGGTCGCGGCTGCACCGAGTCGCCGCAATTCATCAGCATCAGGGAAGGTTCGTGGTTGGGAACCTGAGCGTGCATCGAGCGAATGACGGCTATCTCGTCGATGTGTTCAGCGGTTCGCGGAAAGATCTCGCTGACCTCGATTCCCGATTCGCCATACCGTCGGAACTTGAAGGGCGAAGGGAAGGCCGCACCCGTCTTCCGCTCCGTCCGCAGGTTATCACCCAGCGGCTGACCCGCGTGTTTGGCCAGCAAGGGCTTGTGATCAAAGGTGTCGACATGGGAGGGTCCGCCGTTGAGGAAGAAGTGGATGACTCGCTTCGCCCGTGCGGGAAAGTGCGGCATCCGGACGTCCAGCGGCCCTGTGCCAGCAGTGTTCGCGGCATGAACCACACGTCCATCATCCTGCAAGAGTCCGGCCAGCCCCAAGGCTCCCAAGCCGAGCGCCGAGCGGGTCAACAGCTCACGCCGATCCAATTGGTTCGAGGCTCCTGGAGCCTCACTCTTTGGGTGGCTCACGGTTCGATATGACATGAACGTTATCCTCCCGCGGAAGACCGCGCTAATCCACAAACATGAACTCGTTGGAACACAACAACACCTGCGCCAGTTGTTCGAGCGGCGTTAAGGTGTTAACCCTATTGGGAGTGAAGTCGGACTCCGAGTTCCAGACTTGCTCGGCACCGGCGGACGAGACCGCGCGGATCGAGCCCCGCCACAGATATTGATCGCTGTTCAACACATCGCCGATGTCCACCACAAAATCGATCGTTTCGCCAGTTACGACCTCGCGACGAGCAACGTTGAGTGGGACGGTGGATTGATGGACCTTCGCCGAGCTCAAGACGCCAGCTTGGGAACTCACGATGAAAGCTCGGACGCCGTCCCCCGCAGCCGGTTCATGCACCAACTCGGACTGGATCTCGACGGTCAGATCCGCTGGCGCGGTCCAACGACGAACGGCGGCGTGCTCGCGATCATTGCCCGGATGTCCTCCTGTGGCCGTGAGTTGAACCCAACCGAGCTGAGCATCAGGCCACTGCGGCCCGCCTTGCCACGCCGCACCGGTGAAGTGTGGCAAGACCGTGAACGACGGGACTCGCCCCGCGGTTTCGTCGAGGCTGCCGAATCCATAAGCCCAATCGGCCGCCGTCGGCACAACCGGCTCCGCCGAAGTCGCCTCGACGGCGGAAACCAACTCCAATGCCGCCGCCATTTGAGAGGCGGTCGGCTCCCGCTGATACACCTGCTGGAACAAGCGACGAATCGAATCGGTAACGTTATCGGCCGGCTGCACCAC
>JBGTHH010000682.1:0-3635 GCA_041746275.1 Pirellulaceae bacterium
CAACGGCGGAGATGTTGGCGGAGGCCCGCAAAGAACTGGTCCGCTGGGCCACCGAGCAAATTCGTTCCGAGTTCAGCGAAGCGACCTGGAACGTCTTTTGGCTAACGGCGATTGAAGGCGTGCCGATCGCCGAAGTGGCGACATCAACGGCACGCTCCGCCGGGGCGGTGTATGTCGCGCGGTATCGAGTGATCGCCAGGTTGAAGGAAAAGGTTTTGGAAGTCTCGCAGCTCTGGGACTTGCAGGAGAGTGAATCATGACCATAAAGAATCCGCAAACGTGTTTGTCGGCCGAGCTGCTGCGGCAGTTGTCTCACGACGAGCTATCTCCCGCCGAACTGAAGGACGTGGAAGACCATGTCAGCGACTGCAATCGCTGCCGACAACTTCTGGAAGTCGCACAGTCCGATCCACAGTGGAAAGACGAAATCGTCCCGATCCTCCGCACTCCCTTGGAATCACCTCACGTTGCGGGCGCTCACGACCAGCGCGGCAGCGAAGGCGAATCGCTGGAGTCCATCCTGCGGTTGCTGGGACCGACGGACGACCCGCACATGCTGGGACGGATCGGTTCCTATGAAGTCGTCGGCGTGATTGGCCGAGGCGGCATGGGGGTGGTCTTCAAAGCCTATGAAGGCGCTCTGAATCGGTTTGTGGCGATCAAGATGCTGCTGCCGCATTTGGCCGCTTCCGGTGCGGCTCGCAAACGGTTTGCTCGCGAAGGGCAGGCCGCGGCGGCGGTGATCGACGACAATGTGCTGCCGATCTACCGCGTCGCCGAATGGCAGGGAGTGCCGTATCTCGTCACGCAGTATTCACGCGGCGCGACGCTCCAGCAACGCATTCAGGATCAAGGGCCGCTGGAGCTGAAGGAGATTCTGCGGATCGGGATGCAGACGGCTCGCGGACTGGCGGCCGCTCATGCGCAGGGACTCGTGCATCGCGATGTCAAACCGTCGAATATCCTGCTCGACGGCACGGTCGAACGAGCGTTACTGACCGACTTCGGGCTGTCTCGTGCGGTCTATGATGCCAGCATCACACGGACTGGAGTCATTGCCGGGACTCCGCAGTACATGTCGCCCGAGCAGGCGCGCGGAGGCAGCGTCGATGCGCGGTCGGACCTGTTTGGCCTGGGCTGTGTGCTGTACGCGATGTGTACCGGCCGCCCGCCGTTTCGAGCGGAGAGCAGCTACGCCATTTTGCGAATGATCACGGATGACGAGCCCCGCTCGGTTCGTGAAATCAACTCGGACATTCCCGAGTGGCTCTGCCTGCTGATCTCGCGGCTGATGGCCAAATCGCCCGATGCTCGATTCGGAAATGCACTGGAAGTTACTGCCCTGCTTGAACAGTGCCTGGCTCATGTGCAGCAACCCACGTCTGTGCCTCTGCCAGCGTCGCTGGTGCCTCGCGCCACTGGCCGCCGTTCGATCTTCAACGTCAATCGGAAAGGAATGATCGCCATGCTTGGAACTGTCGGAATGACTTTGCTGGGGATGGTGCTGTGGCAAACGACGGAAGCGCCCAACATCGGCGGACAATGGACCAGCGACGAATGGGGCACCGTGGTACTCGAAGCCAAACAACCGGGCCAGTACGAGGGGACGTTCACCGGCTCCGACAAGAACAAACCGGCTTATGATATTACCGATATTCCAGTTGTCACCGAAGGTGGCTTTGGTACCGCACCTGTATTGACCAAGAGCAAAACGGGCACGATTCAATTGAAGTGGTCGCGAGTCGAACGCCGCTTCAACGGCACTTGGAGAAAGGGCATCAATCGCAGCGGCAAGATGTCGCTACGACTGGTGGACAATGAAATTCGCGGAGCATGGACGACAAGCAAGGACGCTCAAAGGGAATCCGACAGTCCTCGACTTGGTGACTTATCATGGCGAAGGGCACCCACTAGCGCGACGCCGTTGGTGACCATAGAATTAATGCCCGAAATTGGAGTGATACAACTCAAGGGCTCGACCGCTGACGTAAATTCAGCCGTCAACATGGTTCGCGGAATTGCAGATGTTGTTCAAGACAAACAAACAAATCCATCTGGCAATGCACACAATGTAGCATCACTTGGATCTATAGATCGCCAGAACGCCCGCTCCGTTGTCGAAGGCTACGTTGCGTCGGCACTTGCGGGTGATGTCGCGACGGCGGCGGCTTTGGCGAAGAACTCGGCGGCTGATCCGAAACACATTAAAAAGATTCCAGAGTTTCTCAACGTCCAGCGATTGAAGATCCAAACGGTCTACGTCAGCGATCCGGCGAAACCGACGCGAGCATTGGCGACTTCGCAGGCCGTCAAGCTCGACGAAGCGCAAAGGCAACCCGACGGCCAGCGCGACGGCTTCATGGTGTTCACGCTTGAGTTTACCGATGACAAATGGTTAGTGATCGATATTGACTTTGAATCGGAATCAGGTGCTGAAAGGGAACTGAAGCGATTTCTGGATGCGAATCCGAATTCCGTCGGCCTGCCCCCGCTGAAGACCACCAGCGAAGCTGCGAAGTCAGCGACAAGGTCGGCTGAGACAAAGTCGGTGGTCACATCATCGGACGAGAAGCCGGTTGCCAAGCCTGATTGGGTGGTTGCCTGGGACATTCGCTACCCGCTTTTGAATCAACGATACGCGATGTTGCGCATTTCAAGAGAAGGCAAAATGGAGGCAAACGCTCCCGAGTGGCCTTTGCTTCGTACCCAGCTCTCGCCGGACGAACTTGCGGCGCTGATTGAGCTGGTTGCAAAGAACCCACAATCAAAACCACAACCCATGTCGAAAATCGCTGACTATTCTCGAGGCGTCACGTCGAGGCCGAACCTATTTGACGTTAGCCAACAAGTGAATGTACGGTCGGACATTGCGGCCGCTATCTATGAAGGCGATCTCTTTGAAATCGAGTTGAACTACGTCGAGCCGCGCGTCGTTGAAACTCAACTGTGGAAGCTCTGCGGACTGGCTGCGATCGGTGGATCCAAAGAACTTCCGAGGCTGGTCGATCTGGCAAATCGGGAACTCAAGCGGAAGTACCCCGACGTGTCCCATGGGATCGATCAAACTCAATTCCGGTATGCACACGTCTATGATCCGCCGGGCCCGGGCCCCTGGCAAAAACGCAATATCGACGTCTGGTTTAACTTTAACGTTGATCCAGAGTCGAAAGACGGACAAGTCGTTCTTCGCATTCCTAGCGATGGGCAACCAGCGATTGAGAGAGTGGATGTACCCCGAGAAGGAAATTTAGAGCCAGAGAGCATATCGCCTTATCGGTCCCTCCCGGTCATTGAACGACCCAAACCGGTCATTGAAGGGCTCAAACTGCCAGAGAATGGCGCTGAGAGAAAACCCCCCCCCGTGGATGCCCCCCGCGTGCACACGGAGCTCGCCGAGGACAGATACACGAAGAGCGGCGTGCCGCTCGAGGAACAAACGTGGCCGATTCCACCGTGGGGCGCGGAGAAGGCCGGCCTGAGCGCGGGCATCCGCATCATCGGCGAGGTGCGCATCAACGGCGAGGTGAAGGCTGAATTGTGGGTGCGGAACTCCGGCACGAAGGATGTGAAGTTCCAGCAGACGCCGCGGGCCGACAACGGTCTTTCTGTGGTGGCGATCGACAAAGACGGCAAAG
>JBGTHH010000683.1:0-6668 GCA_041746275.1 Pirellulaceae bacterium
ACTCCCAGGTCACGGCCCCATTCACCGCCACCAGCGGTCCCGGAGCGCTGTCGGCATCCTGGCCGTTGGTATGCTTTTCGATAGCAATGGCCGGCGCCAACAGCAGGTTGCCGAAGTCGACGCCCAAAACGTCCGCACCGCTGGACGCAACGATGTCCACCGGATCGGCGGTCATCTGGTACCATCCTGACTGTTGCACCTCGCGCACCCGATACGTCCCCGGCCCCAAACCCGTGAACGAGTAATTGCCATTGGAATCGGTTGTGGCCGTGGCATCCACGGTGCCGTTGGCACCCACGTCCAGTTGGATCGTCCAACCCTGTAATCCTGACTCGCCCAAGTCCTGCACGCCATCGCCGTTCAAGTCATTAAACTTCTGACCGCTGATCGTGATCAGCTCGAAGTTGCCGAAGTCCTGTTCCGTCACGGTCTGGCCGCTGTCGACTGTTATCGTGAAAACGCCTGGGGCCACGGGGAACGTTTGTGTCCAATTACCCTGTTGTGTCTCATGCAGCGTATACGTCCCCGGATACACGTCGGCGAAACTGTAGTTACCGCTTATGTCGGTTATGGCGGTTCGAGACAGACTCGACTCATAGCGTGCGAGGGCGAAGTCGAAACTGCCATTTATGCTGTTTGTGCCAGCCGCGACGATCCTGCCGTCGGTTTGCATGGCCAAGCGGACATAACCGGCACCAGAAAAGTCAGTCAGCACCATTCCATTTGTCCCGAATCCGCCACCAGGAGTGCTGTCGTTGGGTGTGTCATCGTCCAAAGTACCATCGGAGTTGAAACGGACCAACGTCCCCTGCTCATCGCCGCCCGTTGTCGTGATCCCTGCGGCGACGATCTTGCCATCGGCTTCGATCACCAAACTCGTCACTCCCCAGTACGGTGTGGCTAAGCTGGTCGTCACAATCCCACCGGAACCAAAACTGCTGTCCAAGCTGCCGTCGCTGTTGTACCGTGCCACGGCAAACTGGTTGGGACCGTTGAGATTGGAATTGCCACCCACGACGATCCGGCCGTCTGACTGTAACGCGATACTACTGATGCCCTCGTTGCTGCCTCCCCAATCGCTGACAACGACTCCGGCCGATCCAAAATTCGTATCGAAGCTCCCATCTTCATTGAGACGGATCAGGACGGCATCATTCGACTGAAAGAGTGTTCCCGTCCTTCCAGCTAGAATAATTTTCCCGTCCGGTTGAAGGGCAACACCCCAGCCAACGTCGGATGTGTTGAGATCCACGACGACTTTCCCGCCGACCCCAAAACTGTTGTCCAAACTGCCGTCGACATTGTAGCGCGCGGCGATTAGGTCATAGACTCCGTGGCTGGGGCCGGCATACCCAATCGCTACGATTTTCCCGTCCGACTGAATCACCACATCGAATGCGGTTTCATAGGTGCTGCCAAAATCGCTGATGACCATGCCGCCGGAGCCAAAGCTAGGGTCCAGGATTCCGTCCGTGTCGTAACGCGCCACCAGCCAGGTTTCGCTCTCCGGCACCCCGCTAGTCCCGAGCCCTCCAACTACGACGAGCTTACCATCGCCTTGCAAGGATACGCCGAGCACATGGCCAAATTTGCCCGCACCAAAGTCGATCGTCGCTTTTCCGCCAACACCAAAACTTGGGTCTAGAGAACCGTCCTGGTTGTAACGCGCCACAGCGCCGTCGGCTCCCGTACTTCCGACCGCCAGAATCTTGCCATCGATCTGTACGGCAAGGTCGCCACCAACATCATTGGCACCGAAGTCGGTCGTGACTTTCCCCGCACTGCCGAACGTCGTGTCGAGGTTTCCGTCATTGCCGTCTCTTCGTAGCTCGATGGTCCAGCCGGCCAGTCCGGGCTCGCCATCATCCTTCGTTCCGTTGCCATTAACATCCTCGTACTTCTGGCCGTGAACGCTGGCGAATTGCCAATTGCCAAAGTCAACGTCCTCAGTGGCTAAGCCGCCCGTGACGGTGATGGCGTACGTCCCGCCCGCCGGTGCCGATTGCTGCCATCCGCTCTGCAACACTTCGCGAACGGTGTAATTGCCCGGCGGAACGTCGATCCAGTACATGCCCGTCTCGTCCACGTCCAGCGTGTCGTCATCGTTCGTCATTGTCACGCCGCTGGCCACGACCTGGCCCTGGCCGTCCACGACTTCGATCGTCCAACCTGCCAGCCCCGGCTCCCCCGCGTCTTGCACCCCGTTGGCATTCAGGTCGTGGAACTTGATCCCGTGAATGGAGCCGATATCCTGCTGATTGCCAAAGTTCTGATCCACAATCACATCGCCGCTTTCGATAACCAGCGACCCTATCGAAGTTGGCGTCGTGGCAATCCAGCCTGCCGGGACCGTCTCGGTCACCGAATAGTTGCCGGGTGCCAGTAGATCGAACCAGTACATGCCGGATTCGTCGATTTCCGTTGTGTCGGGGTCGTCGGCCATGGTCTGTACCGTGGCGGTGACCGCGTTGCCTTTTCCATCGGTCCCGGTCAGCGTCACGGTCACATCCGCGACGCCGAACTCGCCGCTATCCTGTACTCCATTCCCGTTAATGTCTTCGAATATCGTTCCGTGAATCGAACCGTAGTAGGCGTTGCCAAACCGGAGCAGCGGATCCACAACAACTTCAACGCGCGGATCATTCACGCCGAGCATGGCCTGGCCCTCGAAAGCGACCAATGCCTCGCGGCTGTTAACGATGACGGTAAACGAGACGGGCGTGGTGGGAAAGCTTCCGCTGGGCGGCGTCTCGGTCACCGTGTAGACACCGGGATGTAGATCCGTGAACCAGTATTCGCCGTTCGCGTCGGTGGTCATCACCAGCGTGTCACTGTCGCCATCACCATCGACGTCGCCGGTCAGCGTGATGGTTACGTTGGCAATCGGAGGTTCTTCGAACGTCTGCGTAGCGGAGAAGCCGCGAACTTGAACAAGACGGTCGCCACCGCCGAATGTCGAGAACAGAAAGTCGCCCGTGAAGGGATCGATGAACGCGCCCTCCGCGCCGGTCAAACCGGTCACGAAATCTTGGCGCGTAGCCAGAATCGGATCGCCCTGCGAATCCACTTCATACGATGACACGCTACCGGCACTGTATTCAGACACCAACATGCTGAATGTCCCGAATTGCGGCGAAGCCGTGGGCACATACACAAATCCTTCCGGACCGCCGACAATCGTAGTTGTTTGCGTTATCCCACTCAGATCGAATGTGCCATTGCCGTCGGGGACCAATGAAGCCGAATAGAACTCGCCCCCGGACCAGGACACCAACTTTGCCAGTCCCGCGCCCGGGAATCCGGCAGGCACAATACTGATCGCCGCGTGGGAACCGGCCGTGAGGCCAGTGAGATCGATGACTTTATCGGTGGTCGTGCTGCCGGGCTTCAGTTGGCCCAATTCATTAACGGGCCAACGGGACGTAAACAGTACATTGTTCGGTCCATACGCCACGCCGCCATCGTTGTAAGCGGCGTCGGCGAAGAAAGTGGCCGGCCCCGCGAAGCCGACGATGTGCCCTTGTGCGTCGCGCAACAACGGCAGTGCGTACAGTTTGCCGTCCGCCGTATTGGCTGCGCCGCCGATGATCAGCGTATTCGGATCGTTAAATTTAAGCGTCAGCCCACCCAGTAACGCCGGCACTCCTGGCGGCGTGCCCAGATCAAACGCCTGATAGTCGTCCGCGTAAAGAGGATCGACCGTCACTCCCTGTGCCGGCGGCAAGTTTACTGTGCCCACAGTCGTGAATCCATCCCGCACGCCGTTACCATTTTTATCGTCGAACTTAAACCCGTGAATTGAACCGGGTACGAAATTGCCAAAGTCAATGTCTTGGGTCGCTTGTCCCCCCGTAACCGTGACAGAGTGCGTTCCGCCCGCCGGTGCCGATTGTTGCCAACCGCTTTGCAACACCTCGCGCACGGTGTAATTACCGGGTACCACGTCGATCCAGTACAGGCCCGACTCGTCCACGTCCAGTGTGTCGCCATCGTTCGTCATTGTCACGCCGCTGGCCACGACCTGGCCCTGGCCGTCCACGACTTCGATCGTCCACCCCGCCAAACCAGGCTCCCCTGGATCCCGCACCCCGTTGGCATTCAGGTCGTGGAACTTGATCCCATGAATGGAGCCGATATCCTGCTGATTGCCAAAGTCGACGCCGTCGAACTCAGCGCCGCTGACGGCGATAATGTCCAATGGATCGCTCGTCGTCTGTGTCCAACCGGATTGCTGCACCTCGCGAACCTTGTAGATACCAGGGCCGAGGTTGGTGAAGACGTAATTCCCGTCCTCGTCTGTAACCGTACTCGGCTCGCCCCCATCAAACGCCCCGTTGCCATTGGTGTCCAAGAAGATCGTCCAATCCTCCAGGCCCGGCTCGTTGGCGTCCTTGACGGTGTCGCCGTTCAAGTCGTTGAACTTCATCCCGCTGATCGTGAACAGCTCGAAGTTGCCAAAGTCGGTATCCGTGATCGCCGCACCACTTTGCACTGTCACATCGCTCGGGCTGATCGTCTGCACCCAACCGGATTGCAGAACCTCGCGGACCTTGTAGGTCCCCGGCTCGAGATCCTCGAACGCGTAGTTGCCGTTAGCATCCGTCACAACGCTCGGCTCGCCTTGATCAAAGACTCCATTGCCGTTTTCGTCGATGTAGATCGTCCAGCCTTGCAGACCCGGTTCGTTCCCCTCCTTCACCCCATTCCCGTTCAGGTCCTCGAACTTCATCCCGGAGATGCGGCCGTTCTGGTAGTTGCCGAACAGCCGATCCGTGATCAGTTGGCCGGCAGAGACGGACAGGGAAAAGGTGCCGCTGGCAGGGGCGCTTTGGATCCAGCCGGCCTGCGGGACTTCGCTGAGAACCCAAGAGGGGTCGGGTCTGACGTCGATAAACTGGAAGACACCACTTTCCGTGAGTGGATCAATCACACCGTCTTGATTGAGATCGATGTCGGCGGTGACCGCCGTCATCGTCTGACCGAGGTTATCTGTCAACACGATCGTCCAGCCATTCAATCCGGGTTCGTTGGGATCCTTGATGCCGTTGCCGTTCAGGTCGTGGAACTTCTGGCCCGTGACCGCTCCACCTGCCACGATTGTGACGAGGTAATCTTCGACCTCCCCATCGGAAGCCAAGCCGGTAGGGCCGACGTTTCCCGTACCGGTCAAACGGAACCGCGCGTAGGTATTGCCCAACAGTGCATTGGCGGGAACCAGGAAGGAAACGAGGTTGGTGCCGGGATTGACCTGAATCGGGTTTCCGGTAACTCGCTCGTTGGCGTCAAACGTCCCATTCTGATTCCAATCGATCCAGGCGTCGATAAACGCCGTGCTGGGTGCCGTGATCTCGATGGTGGCGGTCGCAATTTGCCCCGGCGTCAGGGTCGTCGTCCATACAACGCCATCTTCGTCGTCGATACCGTCCAAGTCATCACCATCGGCATTCGGACTCGGAAGGCCATCGGGCTCCGCGTCGACGCTGGTGCCCATAAAGAAATCAGGCGATATGGGATGCCGCGCGCCATTGTTGGCCAAAGTCGTCCCGTAGGAATCGGGAGCGTCCCCGAAGTCAAGGGCGGTCGCGGTCAGACTGCCCGCAGCGATGAAGACGTTCGAGTCGTACGCGTCATCACCGGCGTCAGCGATCGCCAGCTTGATACGATTGACCTGATTGCGATTCACCGGGGCCGAGGCCGTTAGAACGACGGTCAGACCATCCATTTCGATGTCGATGGTCGGCGCGTTGGGAGCGTTGTTGCGGAACAAGGCCGGGTTTTGCGCATTCGTTCCCAGCGGATTCCCGCCGTTCACTGTGTTGATGGACACCGGCCCGCCATCGGCCAGCAGCGCGCGGTTGACGCCATTGATGAAGAATGCGAATACGTCGTTGTATTGGCTATTGGCGAACTCGTTGTACTCGTCGGAACTGAATACGTAGCGAAAGGTAACGGCATCGTCGTTGGGGACGAAGTCGAACTCCAGGACCGCCGCATCATAGGTTGCAACATTCCCAATGAGCGCGCTCAGATCGGCGTCGCCGCTTGTTCCATTGTTGGTTGAAGTGCTGTCCGAGGTATTGGGACCTGGAACGGCGACTACTCTTCCTGTCCCCAGCACAACGCCCGACTCGAAACCGACGATGCCGGTTCCGCCACTAAACGTACCGCCGCCGTTGTTGCTGCCTGTATAGGTCACATTCGAGATGGTCACGCCCGGACCCACCAGCGATTGCGCGAGATCCTGCGCTGTGAGTGCCGGCGCTCCGGTGCCGAGTGCGACGACACTCAATGCCAACATTCGCCGATCTTCCAGCGGCTCGATAAACAATTGGCGCCGGTCAATTCGGCCCTTGGCCTTTCGCAAGTCGCGGCCCGTGCGGCGGGATCGAAGTTGATTCGAACGAGACGGAGCAGCGGTGTCAGTGCGGGCGCTAAACATGGAGGACTCCAAATGCTAAAACATGTGATGCTAGGATTCGCATTAATAGTGCATCTTCGGTCGCGGCATCGCAGACTTTTGCGTTGCGCCCCCCACGCCTTCGGGTTGATTTTTTACCATGCCAAACAGCGAAGTCAATATTCTCCTCCCAAAGAATCCACATCTTCTTGTGAAATGTTAAGACCGCTATACACTCTCAGGCATCGTCAGGTACACACGGAGGGCGGTC
>JBGTHH010000684.1:0-2626 GCA_041746275.1 Pirellulaceae bacterium
GTCTTGCTGGTGTCGCCATTCGCCCCGCACATCGGCGAGGAGCTCTGGCGTTTGCTGGGGCACGGACCGACGTTGGCCTACGAGCCGTGGCCTACCTACGACGCGGCCTTACTCGTGGAGTCTACGGTCGAGATTGCAGTGCAAGTGCTCGGCAAGCTGCGCGGCAAAATCCAGGTTCCCACGGACATCTCGCACGACGCGCTGATCGCCGCCGCCAAAGCGGACGAGAAGGTCAAGCCGTGGTTGGCTGGCAAGACCATCGTCAAGGTGATCGTCGTCCCGGGGCGATTGGTGAACTTCGTCGTGAAGTAGTGATCGACGTTAGGGATTCAACGAGCGGTGAAAGTGGACGTGCCGCCAACCTTCCTCTTGCCGTTCCCAGACGCGAGTTTCCTCGCAGCGAGAAGTCTGGGGCTGGCCGTGTTCGTCGATCGATTGGACCAACCGCACGTAGCTCACAACCGCCGCATGGTCGCCCAACAGCCGGATATGCGGGGATGTGAGCGTGACCTGTTTCGCCCGCGCGCTGGGACCCAAGTTGAAATAGAAACGATGGAACTCCATCCCCTCGACGATTTGCCCACGGGCTTCCGGTTCAAAGGCGCTCAATGTCGGATCACACAATCGACTGTACGTTTCCCAGTCGGCGTTGGCGATGCTATCGACAAGCTGCTGGCTGATTTCGAGCAGGTCAGCCAGCGTTTCGTCCATGGGTTCGAGCGGCATGACAGTGGTTCTCACTTTCTTGGATTGTTAGAGCCTGTCCGAAAAGGGGTCAGACCCTTTGAGTCGACTTCAGTGGGTTATTTTCCTCGACGGAGAGGGTCAGCCCCCTTTTCGGATGGGCTCTTTGAACGTTCGAGCACGGAAAAGATATGGCTAAATTCATTGCGATCATCGGCCGGATGCGACTCTTGTTCGACGAGCTGCCATGCTTGACGATCGAAGTCGGGAAACCAAGCATCGCCAGCCACGTGCGACTCAACTTCCGTCAAGTAAATGCGCTCCGCCAAGGGCAACGCTTGTCGATAGATCTCGGCGCCGCCGATGACGAAGGCTTCGCTATCGTCGCTGGCAAGTTCGAGAGCTTCGTTCAAACCGTGCGCGACCAATGCACCTTGAGCTGCATGGTTCGTCGAGACGTAGTCCGGTTGTCGAGTGACGATGATCGTGGTTCGCCCCGGCAGCAAACGTCCGATCGATTCGAATGTTTTGCGTCCCATGATGATATGGTGTCCTAGCGTGAGCTGTTTGAAGCGTCGGAGATCCGCCGATAAACGCCACGGTAAGCCACCGCGGACGCCAATCACGCCGTTGCGAGCCATGGCGACGATCAAGGAAATGCGACCCGGCACACGAGAACCCCGTCAAACGGCCACGGGGGCGGGAATGTGGGGATGGGGATCGTAGTTAATGAGTTGAAAGTCCTCGTACTCGAACTCAAATATCGAACGGACCTCGGGATTCAGTTGCAACGTGGGAAGCGGACGCGGAGTGCGACGCAATTGCTCCCGCGTCTGCTCCAGATGATTGTTGTACAGGTGGGCGTCGCCCAGCGTGTGGATGAATTCGCCCGGAAGCAGACCGGTCACTTGAGCCATCATCAAGGTCAACAGCGAGTAGGAGGCGATGTTGAAGGGAACTCCCAAAAACACATCCGCGCTGCGCTGATAGAGTTGGCACGACAATCGACCGCGAGCGACGTAAAACTGGAACAGCAGGTGGCAGGGAGGCAGTGCCATCCGCCCGACATCGGCGACATTCCACGCACTGACGATCATGCGGCGCGAGTCGGGATTGTCGCGAAGCTGCGTGACGACTTCCTGGATCTGATCGATCCGCTCACCAGCGGGGCCGGACCACGATCGCCACTGATGGCCATACACTGGCCCCAACTCACCTTCGGCGTCGGCCCACTCGTCCCAGATTTTCACACCATGCTGTTGGAGGTAACGGACGTTGGTTTCGCCTCGCAAGAACCACAGCAGCTCGTAAATAATCGACTTTAGATGCAGCTTTTTCGTGGTCAGCAGCGGAAATCCGGCGCTCAAGTCGAACCGCATCTGATGCCCAAAGACACTCAACGTGCCGGTCCCCGTGCGATCCTGCTTGGGATCGCCATCGTCGAGGATTCGCTGCAAGAGGTCCAAGTACTGTTGCATGCAGTGACTTTTACACCGCCACTTGGAAGCTGACAAGGACTCGCCACGCAAGCCTCCTTTGGCTAGCTGCTGGCGGACTCAGGACGACTTTCCGCCGAGGCACCTCCCCACTATACTCAAACGAACTAGAGCCTTTCCTAATGGGGGTCAGACCCTCTCCGGCGAGGCCACGAAACCAATGAAAGCGACTCGCTTCCAAAGGGTCAGACCCCTTTTCGGATACGTTCCTCGTCTCGGAAGAATCGGTAAGTCCGCATGCCCAAGTACGTTGTTCGTTGTGGCACCATGCGTTCGTTAGGCGTCATGACGACGCGAGGCAACGAACGACTCGAACGGGGCACGACCGTTGTGGCTCGCACGAACCGTGGTCTAGAGTCGGGCGAAGTGCTGTGCGAGGCGACGGAAAACGCCTTGGCGAATCTGAAGAACCCCGCACATGGCCAGATCCTGCGGGCCATGACGCC
>JBGTHH010000685.1:0-5046 GCA_041746275.1 Pirellulaceae bacterium
TGGACAGCCCGTCCGTGCGGGGAACCGCGAAAGAAAGTTGCCAAGTTCCGGCATTATCGAGGTCCTTGGTAAGACACTTCCAATCCAGCCGAACGATGTCCTCTCCGTTGTGTTCGTTCGTGCAGATCAACTCCAGGGATAGGCCACCGGCGAGTTGGACGTGGGTCAACGTCGCCTCCCAAAGAGAATCGAGGGAAAGAGAATCAGCATGCTCGAGATGCACAAGAACCCGCCGAATGTGCATGTCACGATACGCTTCCGAAACCGCGAGGTGCATGATCTCGAAATGTCGAAAGACCAGCATCATTTCCTGAAATCCGAAAATGCGCCCGGCGATCAGGAAGGCCACAACGCCACCACAGATCACAACCGCGATCAAATCTTGGTTGAAATGCATTGCTAGCAGACACGCGATCGCCATCGTCGAACAAAGTCCGACCAGTGCCAATAGTGTTTGAAGTTTGGTTAGCCCCCGGTCCTGTAACCGATGATGTATATGCCCTCGATCCGCTTCACCAATCCCGCGCCCGGTTAGCTTTCTGCGTAGGATGGCCATCGACGTATCAAGGATTGGCACACTTAAGAGAGCCAGCGGGAATGCGAGCACGAAACCAGCCGTCGTCTTGTGGGACGTCTCGATGGCCAGTGCTCCGATCATAAACCCAATCGTCAAGCTGCCGGCGTCGCCGAGAAAGATCCTCGCCGGAGGCCAGTTGTGGATCAAGAATCCGGTGATGCTGCCCGCGAATGTCAATGCCACTAAGGATATGACCGAGGCACCATCGCCCATCGAAACGATGGCCAACGTGCCAATCGCAATCAATCCGACGCTGGAAGCCAAACCGTCCAGTCCATCAACCAAATTGACCACGTTGGCACACGACACGAGCCAAAACACGGAGAATAGCAGCGCCCACGGCCCAAGCTGAAAGTGAAACCCAACGACATGCACGGCCTCGACCGGATGTCCCCAGATCGCGTACGGAAGACTCGCCAGGATCTGGAGCAAGAACTTGTCGCGGGCTCGCATCGGCGACTTGTCGTCCCAAAGTCCTACCGCACAAAACAAAGCGGAAGATGCTAGCAAGGGTGCCAACTGAACTACGATGTGAGTTGGCCTCTCCTCCGTGAACAAGACGAGCGCACCCGATAATGCGCATAGGAACGCCGTGAACACGGCCAGACCACCAAGCAGCGGCACGGCGTGATGATGACGTTTACGTCCGCCATCGGGTTTGTCGACATACCCGAGAGTTGGAGCCAACAGGCGTGCCAGCCACGTGTAAGCGTAGGCCAACGCGACCGCGCAAGCAAATCCGCTCAGCAGTAACGGTGAGATCATCAGAATGTGAGTAACAAGGAAGAGAACTGTGAGTGCAAAGAAGAGATCGTCGTGTCGTGCGAGATTTCGCCCAGCGGAACTGAATTCGCTTCGGATGCGAGGCGATAGGGGGGACGTATAGAATCGAGACGTGTTTGTGTCAACGCCAGCCTGCCGTTTCGAGTGCTCCGCTAGCGAGTCGAGAATCTGGGGTTGATTCGATATCGCTGCGTGAGGTATCACTCAGCACCGACAACAACACGGGGGAGTCGGTTGCCATCCCACCCCGCGTAAGATCGTCATGCCAAGGAAGGCTAGATGCACGCAAACCGTCCACTTCTCGTTCTGGGTACCCGCCCCGAAGCCATTAAAATGGCACCGGTGATTCTAGAGTGCCGTCGGCGTGGCGATGTCGATCCCATTGTGTGCTTCACGGGACAGCATCGCGAGATGGTTGCCCAGGTCGCCGAGTACTTCGGTATCCAGCCCCATGTTGACTTGGACCTAATGCGCCCGAATCAATCCTTGGCTAGCCTAAGTGCGCGATGCCTGGAACGGCTGGACCAGACCGTACGTGACACGAACCCCGACTGCGTCATCGCTCAGGGTGACACGACCACCGTGATGGCGGCCTCGATGATCGCCTTTTATCAACGGCTTCCCTTTGTGCATATCGAAGCAGGACTGCGTACCGGCGACATGCAGTCGCCGTGGCCCGAGGAGTTCAATCGTCGCGTCGCTGGATTGGTGGCTGATTTGCACTGCGCGCCTACCGAACGCGCTGCCAGCAATCTGTTAAGCGAGGGAGTGCCGCGTCACCAAGTGCATGTGACGGGCAACACCGTCATCGATGCGTTGCTTTGGACAATTGAGCGAGAGCGCGCGGGCGGTGACCAATGGGCCGTCAAGTACGCGAACCTGAAGCAACCCAGGATGGTGTTGATTACCGGTCATCGTCGCGAGAACTTTGGCGAGGGATTCTCTCAGATTTGCGAAGCGGTCAGGCAACTTGCCAAGACGTTCGCCGAGGTTGACTTCGTCTATCCCGTCCACTTAAACCCCAATGTGCAGAAGCCCGTCCATGACGCACTGGGTGGACTCGACAACGTTCACCTGGTGCCCCCGGCATCGTACCCCGAGTTCGTCTGGCTCATGGACCGTTCTCATTTGATCCTGACCGATTCCGGCGGCGTACAAGAAGAAGCTCCCTCGCTCCGCAAACCAGTCCTCGTCATGCGAGACACCACGGAACGCCCCGAAGCCGTGGATGCCGGAGCCGTGGAACTGGTGGGCGCTTCGTGTGGGAAAATTGTCCGCGCCGTCTCGCGTTTGCTGCGAGATCACGCCGAGTACGCTCGACGCCAGATTGAAGTGAATCCGTACGGCGATGGTTGTGCTTCACAACGCATCCTCGACCTAGTTTTGAATCGAGCCTGGGATCTGGCATCGATCCGCATTGCAGCGTAGTTGTGTTTCGACCTATCATTCGCCCCGTTGTAAATTTCAAAACCTCATGGCCACTAAAGAATACTCCGAGCATTTCGTGGAAACGGCGAAACAAGTTTACGCCAGTCACCGCAAGGAACTCGAGAGCAATGGTATGGGTAAAGTGATTGGAATTGAACCGGGATCTGGTGAGTATGTGATCGGTGATACGTTTTTGGAAGTCGATCAGATGAGCCAAGAGAGATTTGGCACGAAGGCTATTTTCTTCACGCGAGTGGGCGGAGGAGGTGCCGTACGAATACCTGGAGTTCGCCTGGAATGATTGGATTTGTGGATGAAGTCAACCAGCCGTTTCTCACATTAAACTTTGGACAGGGCGAACTCGATTTTCTCGTGGATACCGGCTTCATCGGCACCTTAATCGTGGGAGAAGAACTGTTCGATGCATCCGACACGGTCGCCGCAGGTTATGTGGAAGCTGAATTGGTTGCCGGGCAACTTTACACCTTCGCGTGTCACTTCGTCCAGTTTGAGTGGTTTGGGAAAATGACTCGAATGCGAATACTGATCGCACCTGGTACCGAGTGCTTGCTCGGTTCGGAACTGCTCGCGCCACATCGACTGGAAATTGATTATGAACAGCGAAGAGTCACCCTCACTCAACGCTCCCTCTAGCATGTGTGCATTTAACAACTGCCCCTGAACGACTGCTCTTATGTCCAATACAAAAAGAATCTGCATCATGGGCCTGGGCTACATCGGCCTTCCCACAGCCGCCATCCTAGCTCGGCGGGGCTATCAGGTAACCGGAGTGGATATACGCTCCGAGGTGGTGGATACGATTAACCGGGGCGAGATCCACATTCACGAACCTGGACTGGCTGAATTGGTCCAGGAAGGCGTGGACGCGGGCCGCCTGAAGGCTAGCCTGACTCCGTGTGAAGCGGATGTCTTCTTCATCTGTGTTCCCACCCCATTCCATGCGGACAAATCGCCCGATCTGACGTACGTCCGCGCCGCCTCGGCGGCGATCCGCCCCTATGTACGCCGAGGTAACACGATCATTTTGGAGTCGACAAGTCCTCCGAAGACCACAGCGGAGACCGTGGTGCCTTTGGCCGTTCCTGAGGGATTTGAGGTCGGCCTCGATGTATTCGTGGCCTACTGCCCGGAACGAGTCCTGCCGGGCCGCATTTTGATCGAAGCGGTCGAGAACGATCGCATCGTCGGCGGCATCACGCCCGCGTGTACTCAACACGTCAAGCAGTTCTACGAGACGTTTGTCAGCGGCGCGGTCTTGGCCACGAATGCGATTACCGCCGAAATCACCAAGTTGACGGAAAATGCTTACCGCGATGTGAACATCGCCTTTGCGAACGAACTATCCATGATCGCGGACCAGCTCGACGCCGATGCCTTTGAAATCATTGAGCTCGCCAATCGCCACCCCCGCGTGAACATTCTCCGCCCCGGCCCCGGCGTCGGCGGTCATTGCATCAGTGTCGACCCCTGGTTCCTCGCCCACGCCGCCCCCCAACGTTCCTCGCTAATTCAAACCGCTCGTCGCGTCAACGACTCGAAACCGCAGTTCGTCGTGGAGCAAGTGCTCCAGCAAGCAAGACGGTTTGAGTCCCCTGTCATTGGTTGCCTCGGGTTGTCCTACAAACCGGACGTCGACGATTTTCGAGAAAGTCCCAGCTTGGAGATTGTGCATCGTTTAAGCGCATCTGGTATTGGAGAGATCGTAGCGTGCGATCCCTACGCTTCGCCCCAGGTTTGCCCGGACATCGCATTGATCTGCCTCGAAGACCTTTTGAAACGAAGTAACATTGTCTTGCTGCTGACCGACCATGCTGAGTTCCGAGACTTGTCGGCCGACGACCTCTCGGGAAAGGCGGTCGTGGATACTCGAGGAGTATGGCGGCAAAACACGCACACCTCGCTCTTCGTCACGGAACCGCATGGCGAAGCACTTGTCAGCCGTAGGGCAGCATAACCCGGTCAAACCCCACACCACTTGCACTAAGGCGAAACCGATGGCAAATGCCACACTTCAGCAGTCGATTTCAGAAGTCCTCCAGGAGCGGATTACCACGCGTTCCGCGCTCGTGGGGGTCGTCGGACTGGGGTATGTTGGTCTGCCGCTACTTCAAGCATTCATCAAATCTGGTTTCTCCACGCTCGGCTTTGACGTCGATGAGTCGAAAGTCGAGCAACTTGAGAGCGGGAGAAGCTATATCAAACACATTCCGTCGGACTGGATCGCCGATTGGCTAAGC
>JBGTHH010000686.1:0-2159 GCA_041746275.1 Pirellulaceae bacterium
CGCTAGCGTCGCCGCTGCCGGAATGCGGAGGAATCAAGACCGGCTCTGCCTTGTCGATGACTTGTTTTAGCACCCGGCCATGCTGCGCTTGGGCGGGCAAGTCATCTCGTCGGCGGAAGTCATTTCGTCGTCGGCCTCCAAGGGCGAAACGATCGCCGATACGGTACGCGTGGTCGAGAACTACGCGGACTTGGTCGTCATTCGACATTCCTATGAGGGCGCGGCTCAGGTCGCGGCGGACTACACCGATCTGCCCGTGATCAACGCGGGGGATGGGGGACATGAGCACCCGACCCAGACGCTGTGTGATTTGTACACCCTGCGGGCAGCACATCGCCAGAGGTCACGAAACGAGGATCTTTCTTTCAAGGATGTCACCATCGAGTTGCGGGGCGATCTGAAGCATGGTCGTACCGTGCATTCATTGGTCTATGCCCTGGCTCGATTCGGTGCCCGGATAATTCCCTCGCCGGCACCGGGCTGCGATCTCCCCGACCACGTCAAACAACGCTTGGCACGCGACTACCACTGCCTGCTCCTGCGCAAACAGGAGATCGAGGATCTGGCCGACGAGGACTTTCCCGAGTTCGTCTACGTCACACCGGAAGGCCCCCATCAACGGACGCTGTGGACCGGTGCGGAAGCGGATGTCTGGTTCCGTTTAAGTCTGGACCAGCGTCAAAAACTCCGCGAGATGAAAGGGGTCGACTTTTTCTACGCTACGCGTTTTCAGAAGGAACGACATGACGGGCCGGCCGGCGCGGACGAGTATCCCGCCATCGACGCGGCCATGCTCAAGGGCAAGCGGTATCGCCAAACCAAGGTCATGCATCCGTTGCCCCGCGTCGACGAGTTGAGTTACGACCTGGACGAGGATCCACGCGGCGTCTACTTCAAGCAAGCCGCTTATGGTGTGCCGGTGCGAATGGCGCTGATCGCCAGCTTGTTGGAGCTGTTTCCCTCCCTCCTGTCGCAGTCGCGCGTGCCGCGGTATCAGCTCTATTCAACCGCTCAGGGCCTACGCTGCATGAACGCGCGCTGCGTCACGCGGCAAGCCAACGAGAGCCGCTATGTGATCCCGAAGTTCTGGATCGTCGACGAGCAACCGCTGACCGTCCGTTGCGTTTACTGCGACTACGAGTATGAACCGCGTATCGTCAGCCGAGCCTCGACCAAGAAGTACACGATGGACATCCACGAATGGCGTGAAATCCACGAACGGGCGCCGCGCGATCTGGTGCTGTACATCACGGAGCAAGAAGCTATCGACGCCGGGCATCAGCTTCGTCGCACGAAGAAACGACCCGCCAGCCAGCAGCGACCCCCTGAACCGCTCGCGATACCGTAAGCCCCGTTCCACGCCAATGACCGCCGCACGGAATTCGTGCCGAGGGATGGTCGCCGGGCGTATCTCCTACGCGAATGATCGATGAGCGTGGGTGCGACGGATACATGTGTTCTTTCCCATCCGACGCAGAACGGATGATTGGATATGCGAGCACTACCAGGTCAGCTCAAGTCCGGCGAAGGCACCGTGGTAGAACAGATCCCCCGAGCCGTTGAAGCCCGTTCCAAAGACGAAGTCACTCTCGGCCAGTTGATCGCTGCCGAGTGCCACGCCGTTGAGCCACAGCAGGCGATAACCGCCACGCACCGCGATGCGATCGTTCAGCGCAAAGACACCCGTGACGCCAACTTCGCCGACAAACGCGGTACGATCGCCACGGCCCGACGCCGGCAACGTCACCCCTCCCGTGCTGTACGTAGCTTGATGCGCTGCTTGATTGCTGAAGATGCCAGCCTTGCCCGTAACATCGACCGAAAAGGAATTGTTGTGCCAGAGCCAGGCTTGTCCACCGAGCTGAAAACCATACAAGCGGTTGCGCGTGGCCACCGCATAGTCAAACGGGACGGCGGCGTTCACTAAACTCGCCGCTCCACGTTCGTCGAGTTCGAGATAACGAAAACCCGCAAGTGCGTGGAACCAGTCGTTGACTTGGTGACGACCGTTGATTTCGGCGTTGTGCAGTTCGGAGCTATAGTTGGCAGTGATCGCGTCGCCAGTAAACGTGAAAACGGGAACGGCGGCATTCACTTGGAGCAAGTCATTAGGCGTCGTGGCGACGGTAGCGGTGTCATTCCAGTGGTCGAATCCGAAG
>JBGTHH010000687.1:0-3279 GCA_041746275.1 Pirellulaceae bacterium
GGTTGGCGCTGCCTGCGGAGGCTCTACAGCTTGAATCGCCGCCTGAGTCGGGGCGGTTGGCGTGGTCGCATCGAGTATTGTTTTCTCGGCGTCCGAGTTCGCGAGTTGCGGTTCCGGCGTTGGCTTCACGGGTTCGGGGAGCGCGACAAGGCTCGGCTCACCCTGACGCGGCTGAGGCAGCCCGATTAAGCTGCGAAACTTGCTGATACCCACTGCCTGCAAAGCCGCCCACGCAATCAAAAATCCTAACAACAGGGTGATCGCTAGTGACTTGAGTGGCAGGCCGGACGAACGCTGTGTGGGCGCGACGTCGACCGCCACGCCCCGATTCGGGAGACTTGCGACGCTCGTGACCGGCGTGGCTCGTTCCTCCGCGCGACCACGCTCAACGCTCGGTTTCGCCGCTCCATTACCGGCCGAATTGGGCATCGCATTTCGTTCGCGATTCTCGGGATGCCCGATGCGATACATGCGTTCTCGGAGCTCGCTATCGACCTGCAGGGGCTCCCGCATCACGACCGCCAGAATTTGATGGCAAGACGCCACTTCCGCCAGATGGACATCCGACTCCAAACAGACTTTCTCAAACTCGGGCACGTACTCGGAGGCTAACGTGTTGTCGAGATAATCGGCCACGCTGTTGGGATCGAGCCCAAGTCCCTTGCCCTCCAGCTTGGGAGCCCCCAATCGTAACCGACGCATCGAATCACGAATTCGTTGCACCAGCCCTGTGGCGAAACTGCTCTCCTCTATCTTGTGTTCCAACTCGCGGGCATCCGCCTGATCCAGCACATCGTCCAGGTAGGCCAGCATGGTTCGCAAAGTCAATCGCATCGCACTAACTCCCCACGACACCGTAGTTCAATTCGCCAGGGTTTCGACGTCAGACCCATTCTCGGGTTCCGACCAAGTTCCTTTTCCCTCTCTGTATTAGTGCCAGTCCGCCACCTCTTCCGTACAAACTTTCTGAAAACACCCCTCGTCATCGCGACCCACAGGCGCTGGATTCAGAATTTGGATTTCTTGAAAAATATTGAAAGTAAAGGCTTGAATCTTAATTGGCAATTCGCTAACGTGTCCCTTGCTTAGGCGGAGCGTCTTCAGGGTTGGTGCAGATCTGAGTGTCCTGAAACGCGAGACGGAAGCGTTTCTTTCCATGAGGCTGGGACGCCATCGATGTCCGTTTATTAAAAGGGGAGTTCGCAATGAAGGCAGAATTCAGGGTTGTCGTGTTGTGTTTGGTGGTCGTGGGATTGGTCGGTACTGGGTTTTGGGTACACGTGGCAGCGCAAGAGGCCGAAGCCTCACGGAGTGTCAGCGAGGATGAGTCGGGCAGGCTGCCGGCGGGGTATGCCGCAGTCGTGACGAAGGCCCAGAGGAAGCGCATCTACGAAATCCAGGACCAGTATCAAAAGCAGATCGAGGAACTCAATAAGCAAATCGCCCAAATTGCCGGCCAGCGGGATCAAGCGATTGCGGGCGTGCTGGATGAGGAACAGACGCGGATCGTTTCCTACATTCAGAAGCTGCGTGAACGAGAGCGCAAGGAAGAGACGGCCCAGGCCGTGGCCCCGGCGGGCAACTAAGAGTTCACTAGCATTCCGATTCGAGCGACCTGGGTCAAACGGCCCAGGTCGCTTATTGATTGCAGCCTCGTGGCGGCAACTTCCCGGCCTGACCGGAATGGCTCTGCTCACCGATTTCTCGGGCCCTGTACTATTTGCACATCATTTCCGGTATCGTTGGCAAATACGCGGTGAGGGAGAACGCTCCACCGCGAGTCATCTGGCGAGTTCTCATCCAGGCGACTTGAATCCAGTCCGATATCCGTTTCACTTGTTTTCCTCCAAGGGACATCAACGATGCCAACAACTCGCCAAACATCGCGTCGTCAGTTTCTTCAAGGCATTGCCGCCACAGGAGCCGCAGGCATTCTGCTCCCGTCAGTCAATCGAGCCTTCGGCTATCAGGAGTCCAATGACCGCCCGGTCTTCGCGACCATCGGTTTACGAAATCAAGGCTGGGCAATCACCAGCAAGTCGTTTCGCTTCGCCGATTTCGCAGCCCTGGCCGATGTCGATGCGAACGTGCTGGCGGAAAACGTGGAAAAGGTGGAGAAGAGCCAAGGCAAAAAGCCCGAT
The DNA here is from genome assembly GCA_041746275.1 of Pirellulaceae bacterium. Taxonomy (GTDB): domain Bacteria; phylum Planctomycetota; class Planctomycetia; order Pirellulales; family Pirellulaceae. Next base: position 2,142 of record JBGTHH010000687.1, read on the forward strand.
GCCTACCGTGACTACCGAAAGATCCTCGATCGAAAGGACATCGACGCGGTCATGATCGCCACGCCCGACCACTGGCACACGAAGATCGCGGTCGAGGCGATGTTGGCTGGCAAAGATGTGTACTGCGAAAAGCCACTGACCTTGACGATCGACGAAGGCAAACTTATCGAGAAGGTCGTCAAGGAGACGGGCCGGGTCTTTCAAGTTGGCACGATGCAGCGAACCGAGTCCGACCTGCGTTTCCTGCAGGCGATCGCTCTGATCAGAAACGGCCGCATCGGCACCGTGAAGAAAGTCACGTGCGGCATCAACCGCATGGAGTCCTCACCGGTCATTCCCGTGGCCCCAGTTCCTGACGAGTTGGATTGGGACTTGTGGCTCGGGCCAGCGCCGCAAGTAATGTATCGGGCTCTGCCGGAAATACGTGAAGGCTATGGTGGCGGCGTCCCGCTCTTCAGCAATTGCCATTACTCCTTCCGTAACTGGCACGAATACTCCGGTGGAAAACTAACCGACTGGGGAGCCCATCACGTCGACATCGCCTGCTGGGCACTCGGTGCCAGCGACACGGGGCCGAGCAAAGTCACGCCAGTCGAGTACACGTTGCCGGTCGAGTATCGGGACGGGCACCCCGTGGTCGACGACCAGTACAACGCGGCCACTCAATTCACCATCGGGGTCGATATGCCCAACGACGTCGAGATGATCATCACCAGCGAAGGCGACAACGGCATTCTGTTTGAAGGCACGACGGGTCGGTTCTTCGTGAATCGCGGCAAGATCACGGGCAAGCCGGTTGAGGATCTGCAGGACCACCCACTTCCGGATGGTGCGATCGAAGAGGTCTACGGTGGCAAGGTCAGTGATAACCATACGGCCAACTTCATCGAGGGCATGCGGTCGCGGAAGCAGCCGATCTCCGATGTCTGGTCTCATAACCGCATGCTTGAGATCTGTCACCTCGCGAACATCGCGATGCGTCTGGGCCGGGAACTCAAGTGGAATCCTGACACGCGGGAGATCATCGGTGACACTCAGGCCAACGCGTTCCTCGCACGTGAATACCGCAAGGGCTTCGAAATCAACATGTAGTGCCATCGTTCACCGAACTGACAAATGGATTCGCGATCCTGCCGTT
>JBGTHH010000688.1:0-3553 GCA_041746275.1 Pirellulaceae bacterium
CGCAATTCCGTCGCGCGATCGATCAGTTGCTGGCAATAAGCCAGAGCCAGGGCATTCAGATTCATGTCGGGCATCATCCGTGATTCGGCGGAGACTGGCAATCGGGGACCAGCGGAAATCGATCGCCTTACGATGACTTCCGGGCCGGTCGTTCGCTATACTGCAAGGCCCATGAAAGGAAGCCGCCCGTGGCCAGTCTGACCATCGAGAACTATGTCAAAGCCATCTTTCAAATCTGCGTCGGACAAGCGAACGCCATGGCCGCGACGGGTCAACTGGCCGTCGCGCTCGGCGTGTCGCCGGGGACCGTGACCAGCATGTTGAAAACGCTCGGCGAAAGTGGGCTAGCCGAATACAAGCCCTATGAAGGCGTGAAGCTCACCGAAAGCGGACGCAGACTGGCGCTGCGGGTGCTGCGTCGCCATCGCTTGATCGAGTTATTCCTGGTGCAGACGTTGGAGTTGACGTGGGACGAGGTGCATGAGGAGGCCGAGAACATGGAACATGCGGTGAGCGATCATCTGATCGATCGCATCGATCGCTTTCTCGGTTATCCATCCAGCGATCCGCACGGCGATCCGATCCCGCGCGCGGATGGGACGATGGCGACGATGCGAAGCCAAAGCTTGGCCGAGGCCCCGGTGGGAGATTCGTTCCGGCTGGTCCGCGTGTTGGATCAATCCCCCGAGTTCCTGCGCTATCTCAGCGAGACCGGTTTGCCCTTGGGAGTCGAAGGTTCCGTCTCGGCTCATCGTCCCGAAGCGGGTGTCGTGACGATCAAGGTCGACGGAGCCGAGACGACGCTCGCGCGCGGTGTGGCGGAGAAGTTGCTCGTGGCATTGGAATGGGAATCGTAGAGCTTCACGTTTGGCGGCGGCTGGGCCGAACCGACGTTCAACCTAACAACCAGCAACATCCCCGTCGTCGGACCCGCCCCTTTGATCGAGCCGTTCAAATTGCCGGACCCCGCAGCCGCTAATTCGACTTCAATTCGACGGTCACGCTCAAGATCTTGCCGGTGAATTTGTTGTCGCCAGCTTTGTAATCGTCCGTAACCGGCGTCTCGTTGTCGGTCCCGACGTCGACTCCCTCGTCACCGGAGTAAGCGAAGGGCATGGTGCGCTCGACGCGGGCCTCGCCGACCGGATTGCCATCGATGCTGAGCTTACTCGTGCCGCCCGAACCTGGCTTACCTCCGTCGTACAGAAATTCGTAGCGAATCGTGTGTCGGCCGGCGGCGAGCGGATTCTCGGACGAGACCGTGAAACGCTCGAGTCCACCGAAGTTGTAGACCTCGTGGACGCGGCCGCCTTTCATGTACAGGCTCCAGCCACCGAACCGGCCCGCCTGTGCGATGATCACACCGTCCGCGCCGCCATCGGGAATTTCGACTTCGGCGGTGATTGTGTGCGAGCGGCCCTTAATGTTGATGAAAGCGTTTTCCGCGATGCCCGTCATCCCTTGGTACAACGTCATGGACTTGCGGTCCCCGATCAGATCGGGGCGACCGGCGAGCGCGGCGTTGAATCGTTCCGAGCGGCGATCGTCCAGCGGATACACGTGATTGCGGATCGCTTCCTTGGTGAACAATTCCTGAAGCTCCTTCAACTTGGCAGGATGCTGCGCCGCAAGATTGTTCGCCTGACTGAAGTCTTCAGCGACGTTGTAGAGTTCCCAGCGGTCCTGGTCGAATGGCGGAAGGTCGATCATCAACCACGGAATCGAATGGCGCGTCACTGCGGTCCAGCCATCGTGGTAAATGCCGCGGTTACCGAACATCTCGAAGTACTGCGTCGTGCGGCGGTCTTTGGCCTGTGGTTCGTCGAAGGTGTAGAGCATCGAGACGCCATCCATCGGCCGCTGCTTCGTGCCATTGACCGACGTCGGCTCGGGCAGTCCCGCCGCTTCGAGCACCGTCGGGGCGATATCGATGACGTGATGGAACTGCGACCGCAGCGATCCTTTGGCCTTGATGCGATCGGGCCAGTGAACAACCATCGGGTTTCGCGTGCCTCCGAAGTGCGATGCCACTTGCTTCGTCCACTGAAACGGCGTGTTCCCCGCGTGAGCCCAGCCGATCGAAAAGTGTGGGAACGTCGTCGGCCCGCCCCATTGGTCAATGTGCGGCAACTGCGACGCGACATCGCTGACGATGCCGTTGAGCGCCAACATCTCGTTGAACGTGCCGTCCGGCCCGCCTTCGGCGCTGGCTCCGTTGTCGCCGACGATGTAGAAGAAGAGCGTGTTGTTCATTTCGCCCATGTCTTCGATCTCCTGCACCAGCCGGCCGACTTCGTGGTCGGTGTGTTCGGCGAAGGCGGCGAACGTTTCCATCTGTCGCGCGAACAGCCGCTTCTGGTCGGCCGAAAGCGAATCCCAGCCGGGAATCTCCAGAGGTCGCGACGTCAGCTTCGTCCCTTTGGGAACCACGCCAAGTTCGATCTGCCGGGCCAGCGTTCTCTCGCGTAGGTTGTCCCAGCCGTCGTCGAACTGGCCTTTGTATTTGGCGATCCATTCCTTGGGCACATGATGTGGTGCGTGCGTTGCGCCGGGAGCGTAGTAAACGAAGAACGGCTTATCGGGCGTCATCGACTGCTGAAAACGAGCCCACGCGATTGCCTGGTTCGTCATGTCGGTCGTGAAATGGTAGTTCGGATCGTGTGGCACTTCGACCCGCGTCACGCCATCGTACACCGCGGGCGACCACTGATTCGTCTCGCCACCGATGAAGCCGTAGAACTTGTCGAAGCCCGATCGCGTCGGCCAGCGGTCGAATGGTCCCGAAACCGACGCCTCCCAGGCTGGCGTCTCGTGGTACTTGCCGAACGCCGCCGTGCTGTAGCCGTTCAAACGCAGCATCTCGGCCAGCGGCGCGACGCTGTTGGGGCGCACGCCAGTGTTGCCTGGAAAGGCCGTCGCCAACTCCATGATCGCGCCCGTGTTACAAACGTGATGGTTGCGACCCGTCAGCAGGGCCATACGCGTCGGTGAACAAAGCGCCGTCGTGTGGAACCGGTTGTACTTCAGCCCACTGGCCGCCAGCCGTTCGAGCGTCGGCGTCTGGCACGGCCCGCCGAACGTGCTCGCATGACCGAACCCCATGTCATCGATCAGCACGATCACTACGTTCGGAGCCTTGGCCGGCGCTTTGACCTGGAATCGTGGCGGAGCCTTGGCCTTGCGAGCATCGATCTCGGTAATCGGCGTCACCTTCGGCTCCGCGATCGGCAGCACGGTGCGGTCGAGCTCCTGCGTGGGCTGCTCCGCGATGGCAACCAGCGCGCAGAATGTCGTCATGATCCCGAACATCAACCAGCTCTTGAAACGTTTCATTTGTGTCGTCCGTTTGGGTTTTGATGGAATTTCGTGTCGATCACTTGGCTCCGGCAACGTCGGGGTTCTTTGTGATACAAACCGACCGTCCGTTAGTGTCCGAGGTGTTGGGGCGACACGAGCCTGACGGGAGACCGCCCCTCAGCCGCTGAATCCCCCACAACTATACTTTGGGAAAGGGCGGTCTGGAAGAATCACGATCGTGATTTCTTTCATAGAT